>JAYSRZ010000268.1:0-4348 GCA_043720775.1 Variovorax sp.
AGTGCTCGGCGAGAATCAAAGCGGCAACATGCTGGAGATCGGTTTTCAGCTCTATAACGAAATGCTCTCGGAGGCTGTGCGCAGCTTGAAAGAAGGCAAAGAGCCCGATCTACTCAACCCGATGGCCGCAGCCACCGAGATTAATTTGCACTCGCCTGCTCTGCTCCCCAGCGACTACTGCGGAGATGTGCATCTGCGCCTGAGCTTTTACAAAAAGCTCGCTACGGCAAAGACGAATGATCAAATTGATACGCTCGTTGAAGAGCTCGTGGATCGCTTTGGCAAACTGCCGCAGCCTACCGCAACTCTGATCGATGTGCATCGTCTGCGCGTGTTGTCAGCCCCCTTCGGTGTGCATAAAGTAGAGGCTGCTCCTTCGGTGATCACGATCACGTTCAAAAAAGACGCCCCAATTGATCCGATGGCTGTGATGCGCTTGATTCAAAAAAATCGCCACATCAAACTCGCCGGCAACGAAAAACTTCGCGTCGAGCGCGAGCTGCCTGAGCCAAAAGACCGAGCGCAAATGGTGCGCGATGTGCTGCGCAGCTTGAGTGAACCCGTGAAGAAAGTTGCGGTGGTGTGAACAACACTGTACCGTCCGAGGCTACGCAAATATCTGGCATAGTGCGGCGCCATTCGTATTGCCCGCCAGACGATGCTGGCTTGAAGATCATCTACCAAGATGAGCACTTGATTGCTATCGACAAACCCGCCGGCTTGCTGTCTGTACCTGGGCGCGGTGCTGATTTGCAAGACTGTGCTTTGCATCGCGTGCAGCAGCGTTTTTCGTCTGCGCTCCTTGTGCATCGGTTGGATGAGGCGACGAGTGGCTTGCTGCTGTTTGCGCTATCGCCTGCAGTTCAAAAAGCGTTGGGTGCAGCCTTTGAGTCGCGAAAAGTTCAGAAAATTTATAGGGCTCTCGTGCATGGCATTAGCTTGCCCGACAATGGCGTGATAGATGCGTCGATTGCAGCTGATTGGCCAAATCGGCCATTGCGGAAAGTAGATGCAGCCACTGGAAAACTTTCCATCACACATTACAAAACACTATCAAAAGATGAGTGCCTCACGCAGTCTCTATGCCGGCTAGAGCCTCAAACGGGTCGAACTCATCAGCTGAGAGTCCACATGCGACACATCGGGCATCCTATCGTGGGCGACAAACTCTATGGGCTACCTCTAGATGCTGCGCCTAGGCTCATGCTGCATGCAAGCGGCCTTAAATTACAGCATCCATTGATCGCAGATATCGCGTTAAATCTAGAAAGTCTGCAGCCGTTTTGAACCCAAAATCCAATCAGTATCAAGCGCCTGAGCGGTTCTCGCCCACGCTGTTACGCAGCGCAGTTTGAACCACGGCATCGAGAGCCTTATCGACCATCTTGCCTTCTGAAATCATGCGAATGAGCCCTTGCGAGGCGAGCTTGTCCATCGTGCGCTTGCTCATGGAATGCGCTTTACCGCCGCGCGAGACAAACATGAACAAGGTACGCATCGGAGACGCCCAAGTCAGTTGCGCGCGCACCCAAGCGCCATCGAGCATCAACTCGACCCAAGCACCAATCGGAATACTCACAGTAGCCTCGGGCGACAAGGGCATCAAATCAGCTGCCGGCACAGCAGCACTCACATCCAGCGGCATGACCGCTTGCTGATTCACAAAACCAGCACCAGAGACCTCACTTTGCGCTAACCACACGCCATCCGGAGCGTCTTTTGCATCGTGGCGCGAGGAAGGAAAATCACCAAACAAGCTCTCATGCTCAAGCTCGCTGTTTGCCACCTCGTCTAGCGCGGGCAGTGGCGCTCTCGCACTGGCGGCATACAAGGCTTCAAGTTCAGCGCGGTCAGCTGCAGCCTGTGCCTCATCAAACTGAGAGGCACCATCATCGCCTAAAGCCTCGGCGGCTCGCAAATCTCGCGCTTCTTGCTCGGCGGCTTTTGCCGCTGCCTCAGCCGCTTGTTGCCTGCCGCCATCCAGCGCCAACTCATGCAATTCAATGAGCCCTGCAAAAAAATCAGTGATTCGCTCTGGAGGGAATTCGATGATGGCCAAGCCTTGCCGCAGCTTGGCCAACATGCCAGGAATGAGTTGCACCAAACGCTTGCGGTTACGCTTGGCTTTTGAGGGCTGAACGCTCCAAAAAAGTTCAGTCACCAAGCCTTGGTAGCCTTGAGGATCGGTTCGCCCATCTGTACAACGCAGTTGGCTCTCGGCAACAGCGTGCGCCCAAGGCCCGCATGCAAAATCAAGCACCATAGCCGGAACACCCAGCCCATCGGCTTGCTGCCGGAATTCTTGAGCGACAAACTGTGCAATTGTGTTGCGTTGCTCAGCATGCAAAAGCGACCTAGCAGCCTCTTCTCGGCGTATATTCTCCTGCGCGTCAAGCTTGGTCCAACTGGCAGACAGGCGCTCCATCACCTCGCCAAATGCAAGTTGAACGGTCTCTCCAACAGAAGTTTTCTGGTGCAGCATTGAAATGCTTTGTTCAACCGATTGCAAGAAGGGCTCATAGCCCTCTTCTCGTTCGTGGGCAAAACTCAAACTGCGATTTGTGACGGCATCGAGAAACTGCCGCGCTGCATGCTGTTTGTCGCTAAAAAACCGAGCATCGTCTTGTGCGATCTGCATGAGCGTGGGCTCAAGCGTTTGCAGGTGCGAGCTCACTCGGGGCAGTAAGCGTTCGTCTTGAATCAAGTTATCCAGCATGAGGCGCACGACCTCTTCGCCTAACTGCTTACCCAGCTCGCGCCCATCTTTGAGCGCCATGCGCGCTTGAATGGCTTTTTGTTGCGCCTGCGCCTCGGGATTGTCTTTGGCATCTTTGGCTTTTTTCTCTAAACGCTGCACCATCGCTTCTACTTGGCGCATGTCTTGTAATGCCACCACGGAGGCCGGCACCGTGTGCAAAAAATCGTGCTTGCGGTGTGCGTCGCTGTCGAGCTCGCCTGAGAGCAAGCGACGCAATTTATCCAGGGTTAGTAGCGTCCGCGCCACTGAATTACTCACGCTCGATGGATTGGCCTTCGCGGTTTGCGGCAGATTCGCCGGCTGCGCACTTGATGCTTCTTCAACACCATAGGATTTAAGCCATTGGCATAGCTCGATATAGAGCTTGCGCAGCAAAACCCCGAGCCGCGCTGCACTGTGCGCGATGATCGCACCTCGCGTGTCAACGTCTTCCACTTGATCAATGATGCAATCTCGCAGAGCGCGGGCAAACATTTCTGGCCGCAGCGGATTGATTTGCGGTTGCACTGTGATCCACCCCAAAAGAGAGCTGATCAATGCATCCAGAGTGGGCAAAATCTCATCCGTGAGAATGGTAAGCTCCTGCATCGCTCCCGCCACTTCAATGCTCTCGTCGAGATCTTCTTCCTCGAATAGCTTCAAATCTTCGAAGCGCATCAGCTGCGGTGATTGTGTGGCCGTGCCGACGCCCAGATACACGTAATAGCGAAGGCGTTCTAAAAATAATTCGCTGGCTTGTTTCTTGTGCGAGATTAATGCCGTCACAACAGCCTGCACATTAGGCGGAAAATTAGGCTTGACCATGCCAATCCCTTTGGCTGGTTTATCGTCTTTGCCGCCAAGAGAATCCAGCGTTTTAGTGATCAGTGAGGGTGCTTGATCCAACACAGTGTCTAAGCACTGGCGAAGGGTGACTCGGGCGCCAAAAGGCTCGTCGATCACACCTAAAGGTCGCAGGTTTGAGCTTGCCATGATCTTGATTAAATTGCCTTGCTGTGGATCATTTAAAACGCTTTACGCCAGCGCTTTGTAGCGCATGCGCTTAGGTTTCGCGCCCTCTTCGCCCAAACGCTTTTTCTTGTCTGCTTCATATTCTTGGTAGTTACCGTCAAAAAATACCCATTGAGAGTCACCTTCGCAAGCGAGAATGTGCGTAGCGATGCGATCTAAAAACCATCGATCGTGGCTGATCACCATGACTGAGCCTGCGAATTCAAGCAAAGCATCTTCTAATGCACGCAAAGTTTCAACGTCCAGATCATTTGATGGCTCATCGAGCATCAGCACGTTGCCGCCGGCGATCAAAGTTTTGGCCAAGTGCAAGCGCCCGCGCTCGCCGCCAGAGAGATTGCCCACCTTCTTTTGCTGATCGCTGCCAGAGAAGTTAAAGCGTCCACAATACGCACGGCTGGCCACGGTGAATTTGCCGATTTGCAGCATATCGAGGCCACCCGAGATGTCTTCCCACACGGTTTTCTCATTCGCCAAACTGTCGCGGTTTTGATCCACAAAGGCCATTTGCGCTGTTGTGCCAATTTTGACTTCACCGCTATCGGGCTGCTCTTTGCCAGCGATCATTCGGAACAGCGT
>JAYSRZ010000269.1:0-1534 GCA_043720775.1 Variovorax sp.
CGGACGCGAAAGGCGCGAAGGTTACGCGAAAGACGCGAAAGGAATACAGAGAATTTACTGAATTTAATTTGCAATTTCTAACGGCTATTTCTTTCAAAAAATCTTTCATCTTTTTTCTGACTTTCTTTTTCGCGTCTTTCGCGTAACCTTCGCGCCTTTCGCGTCCGGAAGTTTAATTTTGAAATCCTGCACCCGAGCAAACAATCATGTTGATGCAATCCGCCCCATCGTTAAACGAACTTGAAAATCACGCTGAATTCCAAGCGCGCCACATTGGCCCTTGGGAAGGCGATGAGCAGAAGATGCTCAGCGTAATTGGCGCTGCCTCGCGCCGCGCTTTGATCGAAGCCATCGTGCCCGATTCCATCAAGCGCGCGAATGCGATGAAGCTGCCCGCGCCGATCACCGAAGCTGCTGCTTTGACAGAGATGAAAGCAGTCGCGAGCAAGAATAAGCTCATGAAAAACTTCATCGGCCAAGGCTATTACAGCTGCCACACGCCCGGCGTGATCTTGCGCAACGTGCTTGAGAACCCCGCTTGGTACACCGCCTACACGCCCTACCAAGCCGAGATCAGCCAAGGCCGCATGGAAGCGCTGATCAACTTTCAAACCATGGTGTGCGATCTCACAGGCATGCCGATGGCTAACGCCTCGATGCTCGATGAAGCCACAGCCGCCGCAGAAGCCATGACGCTGGCCAAGCGCAGCGTGAAAGCCAAAGGCAACGTCTGCATCGTGGCAGGAGATTCGCATCCGCAAACGATCGAAGTGATGCAAACCCGCGCCAAGCCGCTGGGCATTGAGATTAAAACGGCAGAGTCTGAGGAAGAGTGGAATGCGCTGATTGCTGGCGATGATTATTTTGCTGTGTTGGAACAATACCCATCGACGAGTGGTCGCTTGGGCGAAGAAGGCACGGATGTGAAAACCGCGCACTCAAAAGGCGCGGCCTACATCGTCGCCACCGATTTGCTCGCGCTCACGCTTCTCACGCCACCAGGCCAATGGGGCAATGGCGACCCGGCAGGAGCAGCAGACATCGTGATCGGCTCCACGCAGCGTTTCGGTATGCCGCTGTGCAATGGCGGGCCGCATGCAGCTTTCTTGGCTTGCAAAGATGATTTCAAGCGCTCCATGCCCGGCCGCTTGGTGGGCGTAAGCGTGGATGCGCATGGCAACCCAGCCTACCGCCTCGCGCTGCAGACCCGCGAGCAACATATTCGCCGCGAGAAAGCCACGAGCAATATTTGCACGGCGCAGGTGCTTCCCGCAGTGGTGGCCAGCATGTATGCCGTGTATCACGGGCCTGTTGGCTTGAAACGCATCGCTCAGCGTGTGGCCAGCTACACGGCCATTCTTGCTAAGGGCTTGGAGCAGCTGAGCTTTCATCTCAGCGAAAAAAGCAGCGGCTTCGACACGATCTGCCTGCACACGAAGAATGCTACTGATTCCATAGCACTCCGCGCAGTATCTGCGGGCGCAAACCTGCGAAAAGCATGGGATGAACACACCATCATCAGCTTAGATGAGAC
>JAYSRZ010000270.1:0-1532 GCA_043720775.1 Variovorax sp.
AGGCGTGGGCTCCTATAGTTTGCATGCGGTGAGCGCGCCCAATTTCGTTGCCGCCAATCCAAGGCAAGCCGCGCCGCCCGCAGTCAGCGGTAGCTTGCGTGTTGCCAGCTTCAATGTGCTTAATTACTTCACCACGCTTGGCTCACGCGGCGCAAACACAGCGGCTGAGTTCACACGCCAGCAGGCAAAAATCGTCGAAGCCATTGCTGGGCTGGATGCTGATGTGCTTGGCCTGATGGAGATTGAAAACAACAACGATGTAGCCACGCAAAACTTGGTTGCCGCGCTCAACGCGAAGATGGGTGCGGGCACGTATGCGGCGGTGAACAGCGGCACGTTTGGCACGGATGTGATCAAGGTCGACATCTTGTACAAGCCGGCGAAGGTCAAGCGCATCGGCGGCATCGTGTTGCCTACCGGCTTAGATTTGACCAACTACACAACGGCTAGCGGCAGGCCGCCCTTAGCTCAGCGCTTTGCATCTCTTGCCAACGATGGCGGTTTCTGGTTTGTCGTAAATCATTACAAAAGCAAAGGCTCATGCCCAGCCAGCGGCGATATTGATGCGGGCCAAGGCTGCTGGAATTTGGCGCGTACGGCGCAATCGCAAGCCCTCAATAGCTTTGCTACCAAACTGCAAGCGCAGGGCGAGAGTGATGTGCTCATCATGGGCGACATCAACAGCTATTTAAATGAAGATCCCACCAAAGTATTGGAGACTGCGGGGTACGAGAGCTTGCTCAAACGCATGCCTGTCGGTGATCGCTATACGTATGTGTTTGGCGGCGAGACGGGCGCGCTGGATCACGGC
The DNA here is from genome assembly GCA_043720775.1 of Variovorax sp. Lineage (GTDB taxonomy): Bacteria > Pseudomonadota > Gammaproteobacteria > Burkholderiales > Burkholderiaceae_C > JANMDU01. The sequence goes on from JAYSRZ010000270.1 coordinate 812, forward strand.
TATGCTTCAAGCACGATGAAAACCCAAGTCACCAGCGTCGGCGTGTGGCATACCAATGCCGATGAGCCGCCCGTGATTGACTACAACACCGAATTCAAGCCCGATGATCGCTACGCAGCAAACGCGTACCGTGCCTCTGACCATGATCCGGTAATTTTAGGGCTCACATTGAATGTTGATACGCCTGTGAATCAGCCCATCTTGTCTGCCGTGATTGCGCCAGCCGGGCAGGTCAGCTTGCCTTACGCCATCACGGTGACTGAGGCCTTGGCCGGTGGGTCGGCCACGCTCAGTCAAATCACCATTGATTGGGGCGACGGCTCAGCGAATACGCTCACCACCGTCACGACGCCGCAGGGCATCACGCATAGTTATACAGCCGCTGGAACGTACACAGTGACGATCAGTTTGCTCAATTCAAGCGCGCAATCGGCCACTGTCACCGGCTTAGCGAGCATTGCAGCTGCGCCCGTGGTGGCAACAGTGAAAGATCTTTTCTTCAGCGAATACCTTGAAGGCACGAGCAATAACAAAGCGCTGGAGATCTACAACCCCACCACGCAAACAGTGAATTTGTCGAGTTACAGCGTCAAGCTGTACACCAATGGCACGACCACCGTCTCCAATCAGCTCACGCTCTCTGGCACGCTCAGCGCGGGGCAGGCCTTGGTGCTCGTCAACTCTGGCCTCACGCTCACGCTGTCTGCGCCTATCGTGGTCA
>JAYSRZ010000271.1:0-4310 GCA_043720775.1 Variovorax sp.
TTCGTGATCGTTGAATACCCAAGCGGTGCGCGTGCCTCGCTTGACTTGTGCATGTTTGCGGAGAACAGTGTCGATAACGAATGCATCAGCGTGGTGGGCTCGGAAGGCAAGATTGAATCGCTGATTCCCTCGCTCACCTTGCGCGTCGGTCGTCGAGAAGATTGGGGCAAACGCGAGGTATGGGGGCAGGCTTCTGGAACGGGGCGCGGCGTGGCCACGCGGCGCGTGTGGGACACAAATATTCGCTACGCAGGCCAGCACTTTGGTGCGAGCTGGATTGAGCATCAGAAGTTTGCACATGCTGTTCGCGAAGGCTTGCCGGCTGAGATTTCTTTGGAAGAAGGCTTGCGCTCTGTGGCCACTGGTATGGCCGCGCATCGCAGTTTAGAAACTGGCCTGCCGGTGATGCTCAGCGAGATGATTCCGGCTGTTTTATGAGTATTTTTAAGGAAAAACAGTGAATCGCCGGCATAGAATATGCGCAACATGCTATGAATAGTATAGCAATTGAATCTGCTGATCTGCGCGTTCACCTGCGCCCAGAGCTGGGTGGATGCATTGAAGGATTGTGGTGGAAAGGTTTGCCTGTCCTACGCTCCAGCCCTGCCGGCAGCTTGCAAAATGTGCGGCTCTCAGCTTGCTATCCGCTCATTCCATTTTCCAATCGCGTGGCGCAGGCCAAGCTGGTGTGGAATGGCACGAGCCATCCGCTGGTCAAAAACTTTGCGGGCGAAGAGCACAGCATTCATGGCATCGGCTGGCAGCGTGCTTGGGAAGTGTTGGAGCAGACGGATGATTTTTGTATGCTGAGCTTGGAGCATGCTGCTGATCGCACCTGGCCTTTTGCCTTTGATGCATCGCAAACTTTTCGCCTGCATGGCAACGCTTTGGAGATGACGATGAGCATCACCAATCAATCGCCGCAGGCAGCGCCCGTGGGCTTGGGCTGGCATCCGTATTTCACAAAACGCGCCGCTTCACACATTGCTTTTGATGCAGCAGGCGTTTGGCAAATGAGCACTGAGAAACTGCCGACCGATTTGCAATCGAGTTCAGGTTTGAAGCAAGGCTGTGCGAGCCTTGCGGTGGATCACTGCTTTGAAGGCTGGAACGGCTCGGTGACGCTGAATGATGAAGCGATGCAAATTCAGATCAACTCCGACATGCGCCGCTTGGTGGTGTTTACCAATGCAGAGAAAGACTTCGTGGCGATAGAGCCTGTGAGTCATGCGAATAACGCGATGAATGCTGGTAACTCAAAAGAATCTGCAGCACGCGGCGTGGTGACGCTAGAGCCTGGACAATCATGGCAAGTCTCTATGCAGATCGCAGTGAGCCAACCTTAAAGCACTTCTCATGATCGCTTGGAATCAAATCACCACCATGCCATCCATTTTGGGTGAGAGCCCGTTTTGGCATCCGCAAGAGCAGATGCTGTATTGGGCGGATATTGCAGGCTGCAAAGTGCATCGCCTCAATCCATTTATGGGCGATGTGGAGACTTGGGACATGCCAAGTGAGCCGGGATGCTTTGCGCCGGCAAAAACAGGCGGCTTCATCATCGCGCTGCGGAACAGCATCGTGCGTGCGCAGGCTTGGGGTGGTGAATTGAAGTTGCTCTCGATGATCGATCATGACGCAGCAACAACTCGAAGCAATGATGGCAAATGCGATGCAGCAGGGCGCTTTTGGGTCGGCACGATGTTTGAACCGCGCACATCGCCTTCGGCCAAACTGATGTGCTGGGATGGGAAAGCACTCCACCACAAACAAAGCAATGCGATTGTCGCAAACGCCTTGGCTTTCTCGCCAGATGGCAAGACGATTTACTGGGCAGACACGCCGCAGCACAAAATCTGGGCTTGGGATTTTGATGTGGCCACGAGTGCCATGAAGAATCAGCGGATCTTCAAACAATTCGCTCCCAAGCCCGAAGGCTGGGCGAGCGGCCAGCCAGCCAATGGCGGCTATGGCGGCCGGCCAGATGGTGCCGCAGTCGATGTGCAAGGCAATCTTTGGGTGGCGATGTTTGAAGGCAAGCGTGTGGTGCAGCTTTCGCCTTCTGGTGAAGAGTTGCAGAGTATTGAAACACCCATGACCACTTGCACCATGCCTGCTTTTGGCGGTGATGATATGCAAACGCTTTATCTCACCAGTGCTCGCCACAACCGCAGCGAGGCCGAGCTAGCTCGCGAGCCGCAGATGGGTTGTGTGTTCAACATGCGCGTGAATGTTGCGGGCTTGCCAGTGAACTTTTACGTGGATTAATCAAAAATGCTCACGCTCTATCCCAGCCTCAAAAATAAAGTCGTTTTCATCTCAGGCGGCAGCTCAGGCATCGGCGCAGAAATCGTGCGCGCATTCGCGGCGCAGGGAAGCATCGTCACCTTCAATGGCACGAAGCCTGGTGGCGGCGATGCGCTGATTGAAGAAATCACCAAGGCAGGCCACGCTACGCCGAATTACGAAGCTTGCGACGTGCGAGATATTCCGGCTCTGCAAGCCATGCTCCATCGCGTCTGCGACAAATTCGGTGCGATTCAAGTCTTGGTCAACAACGCAGGCCGTGATGATCGGCATTCATTGCAGGAGCTGACGCCTGAGTATTGGGACAATTGCCTCAACATCAATTTGCGCCACCAAGTGTTTGCTACACAAACCGTAGCAGCCCGCGCACAACTGGCGGGCGCAAAAGCATCAATCATCAACATGGGCAGCATTAGCTGGATGCGCGGCCGGCCCAATTTGATTGGCTACACAAGCAGCAAAGCCGCCATCAGCGGCATGACGCGCAGCCTCGCTAGAGAACTGGGCGAGCACGGCATTCGCGTGAACGCCCTCGTGCCAGGCGCCATCGTCACCGCGCGGCAAGATAAGCTCTGGCGCAACCCCGATGAAGACAAAAAGTTCATTGAACTGCAATGCCTGAAGTTCCGTTTGGAGTCCATCCATGTAGCCAAGCCTACGCTGTTCCTAGCGAGCGATGATTCCGAAGGCATCACGGGGCACAACTTGATTGTGGATGCGGGGCTGGCTCAGGTCTCGGTGGTTGGCTAAGCGCAGCGGTCATCCAAAAGCTGGATACGAGATAGAGCCTCAATCGCGCACAGATGAGGGTTAGACCGGGCGATTCTTGCTGAATAGGCAGAGACAATCTGTGCATGAACAACACGACTCGCCCTTACCTGCGCATCGCCACCGAAGAAGCATTTGCCACCGAAGAGCAATTGGCTGAGTTTCGCAACGTGCTTGCGCGTGGCGATTGCGATCTGGGCTTCAAACATCTAATGGGCTTTTACATGAGCAGCCCGAGTGAACGTGCGCAGCACATCATGCGCTGCTTGGTGGATTTGGATGATGTGCGTATCGGCCACATGGATGAGGCAGGCATTGATATCCAAGTGCTGGCGCTCACCTCGCCGGGCGTGCAGGTGATGGATGCAGCCACTGCCGTTCGAGTGGCGCGCAATGCAAACGATGAATTGGCCGCAGCTATAAAAAGACATCCCAAGCGCTACGTAGGAATGATCACGATTGCACCTCACGCGCCCGCTGCGGCTGCGCAAGAAATTCAGCGCGGCGTGAATCAGCTTGGCATGAATGCGGTCGTGATTAACTCTCACACGCAGGGCGAGTATTTGAGCGATCCAAAGTTCTGGGAGATCTTTGAAGCCGCGCAATCGCTCGATGTGCCCATCTATATTCACCCGAATAGTTTGCCGCGCAAAATGATTGAACCTTTCATCGAAGCCGGGCTGGATGGCGCGATTTATGGCTTTGGTGTGGAGACGGGTTTGCATGCACTGCGCCTCATCACAGCAGGTGTGTTTGATCGATTCCCTAAGCTCAAGGTGATCGTCGGTCATATGGGCGAAGCTTTGCCATTTTGGATGTATCGGCTGGATTACATGCATGCAGCCACGGTGAAATCCCAGCGCTACCCAAGCGTATTGCCCACAAAGAGAAAGCCCAGCGAATATTTGCGTGAGAATTTTTATATCACCAACAGCGGGGTAGCCTGGGACAAAGCCATTCGCTTCAGCCAAGATGTGCTTGGCGCAGACCGTGTGCTCTATGCGATGGACTATCCTTATCAATACGCACCGCATGAGGTGACTGCGCTGGACGAGATGGCCATGCCCGATGCAGACAAGAAAGCATTCTTCCAAACCAACGCCCAGCAAGTTTTCAAGATCAAAATTTAAGGACATCATCATGCAACGCCGCTCCCTTCTTGCGCAAAGCGCTTCTCTTTTTGTAGCGTCATTCGCTTGCAATGTGTTCGCGCAAAGCTACCCCAGCCAAGCGAT
>JAYSRZ010000272.1:0-12636 GCA_043720775.1 Variovorax sp.
ACCAAAGCCCCAAACGAAGCGTTGTTCCAATCGATGCGCGTTGACAACGTCATGCAAACAGCAAACGCCACCATCACCAACGCACACAGCGCGTACACACCCAGCACCGCGCCATCCAAGAGCTGCGCAATCGGCGTCGAGCTGCCAAAGCGATACAGCATGCAAGGCAGCGCAAAGTAAAGCACAAAGCCATTCAAACCCGGAATCGCCGCAATTGGCAAATAAGCCCGCCGCGCTGCCACATAGCCCGCCAGCACGAGCGCGAAGAAGGGGAAGGTGACAAGGAGGATTTGCAGCACGGATTGATTGTCTCAGTGTTTGCCAACCGCTCTATTGCACCTGGCTGACGTCTGTGGGCTAAACATATGAATAAAACAGGCGAATAGCCAGCATTGATACTGCGTAGAGTGCTATTGAATCAGGAGTGTTTAGATTCATCGAAAAAATGCGAGCGCTAGCGTGAATATTTCTGAAAAGTGAGCTTTTCAGCTGGTTAAGAGACTTTCTGCTAACATCACCAGTGATATGAAGCTATTGCCACAGATCGTGTTAGATACCAACATTTTGGTGAGCGCCCTGCGTAGTCGCTTGGGGCCATCATTTGCATTGGTGCAAGAAATTCGTCAGGGGCGGGTCACACTGCGATGCAGTCCGGCCTTGTTTCTTGAATACGAAGATGTGTTGATGCGATCTGAGCAGCTTGAGGCTTTTGGATTGAATGAGAAAGATATTGAAGCCGTGTTGGCAGATCTGGCAAGTTATATTCGACCCGTCACAACGCACTATCAATGGCGGCCTCAGCTGCGTGATCCGTCGGATGAGATGGTGCTCGAAGCTGCAGTAAATGCGCCCGGTGCAGTCATCGTCACCTACAACTTGCGCGATTTCTCTCCTGCAAAAAATTTGGGTGTCAAGGTGTTGAACCCAGAGCAGACGTTTCGTTATTTTTCTCTACTTAAGCCGCCTTCAAAAGGAAATCAGCCATGAGCAGCTATGCCCTCCGTCTCCCAGAATCTTTGAAATCAGCGTCGAAGCGAATTGCAGCGGCAGACGATACAACGATGAATCAGTTTTTCGTGGTCGCAATTGCCGAGAAGATCAGTGCAATGGAAACGGCAGACTTTTTTGAGCGCCGCAGCGCGAAGGCTTCCAAAGCGAAGGCGGATAAAGTGTGGGCGAAGGTAGGGAGCAAAAAGCCGGCGGAGCCAGATCGTTGGACGTCTCTTAAAGCTTGATTTTTTATGCGCCTTGCGCCAAAGCCTTCCAGTAGGCCGCGCTTCTTACGCCGCAATCGCTCTGCTGGGTAGGTCTGATAGCAAGCATCGAAGCGGCGTTGAAGGTACACTCAGTGCTCTGAAAATCAACGCATCAATAAATTGTAAGTTGTTGATTTATATCAATAAAGAGGCATTTTCTATTTATTTAACCTCGTGATGTCAAATAAATAGAAAATGCTTAATTTTTAAGCAAAACCAGTTTCCCAACATGCCTTCTCACAGCGCAGGTTTGAATATCGCCCAGCAAGAGGCGGTGAATTTTTTGCATGGCCCATGCCTCGTGCTCGCGGGTGCGGGCTCGGGCAAGACGCGGGTGATCACACACAAGATTGCGCGGTTGATTGCAGCGGGTGTGCCGCCCGAGAAGATCGCGGCGATCACGTTTACGAACAAAGCGGCGGCTGAGATGCGCGAGCGAGCCAAGGCGCTGCTGATGGCGCAGATGGGCAAGGCGGGGGCGAAAGCGGCTGGGCAGGTGGTGATTTGTACGTTTCACGCGCTTGGCGTGCGCATGCTGCGCGAAAGCGGGGAGGCCGTGGGCTTGAAGCCGATGTTTTCGATTCTCGATACGGATGACGTGCTCTCAATGATCAAAGACGCGGGCGGGAATACGGACAACAAGCAAGCGCGGATTTGGCAATGGGCGATCAGCGGCTGGAAAAATGCGGGGCTCAATTCTGCGCAGGCGATGGCGCAGGCTAAGGATGATGACGAGCGCGTGACTGCCAAGATCATGGAGCGCTATGAAGAGCGGCTGACGGCTTATCAGGCGGTGGATTTTGATGACTTGATTGGGCTGCCGCTCAAAATGCTATCGATTAGTGATCACGCTGCGAAGGTGTGGCGGGAGAAGTACGCGCATATCTTGGTGGATGAGTATCAAGACACGAATGCTGTGCAGTATGAATTGCTCAAACGAATGATGAGCTCGCCGGCGCGCTTCACCACCGTGGGCGATGATGATCAATCGATCTACGGCTGGCGCGGCGCGACGCTGGATAACCTGAAAAAACTGCCACTCGATTTCCCCGAGCTCAAAGTGATCAAGCTGGAGCAAAACTATCGCTCGACCAATACGATTTTGAAAGCGGCCAACAATGTGATTGGCCCGAACCCGAAGCTTTTTCCGAAGAAGCTCTGGAGTGATTTGGGCGAAGGCGAGCCGGTGCGCATTGTGGATGCGGATAACGAGGAGCATGAAGCGGAACGTGCAGTCGCTCGCATCCAAAGTCTGCGCGTGGGCTCTGAAGTGACGCAAGGGCCTCAATACAAAGAGTGGAAAGATTTTGCGATTTTGTATCGCGCCAATCACCAAGCGCGGCTCTTGGAGCAGGCGCTGCGCAAGGCGAATATTCCTTACAAGGTGAGTGGCGGGCAGAGCTTTTTTGATCGGGCGGAGATCAAAGATTTGTGCGCTTGGCTGCGGCTGCTTACGAACAATGATGACGATCCAGCGTTTCTAAGAGCCGTGACTTCACCCAAACGCGGCATTGGCCACACGACTTTGCAGCAGCTCGGCCTCTTCGCTTCGCAATACAAGCTCAGCATGTTTGAAGCGCTGTTTTCTAATTCGCTTTCTGCTTCGATCAACGCGCGCTCTATAGGCGGCCTGCATGAATTTGGCCGCTATTTGAACGATCTGGAATACCGCGCGCGCCACACCTCTGGCTTTGAAGCGGCAGGAGAATTCTTGCGCGACTGGCTGAAAGACATTGGCTACGAGAAGCATCTGCATGAAGCGGAAGATAACGAAAAGCTGGCCGCTTCTCGCTGGACAAACGTGCTCGATTTCATCGACTGGATGGCCAAGCGCTGCGGCGGGCAGATTGAAGACGATGCAGCGCTCACGATGCAAACGGAAGCGAAATCTCTTTTTGAAGTGATCCAAACCATCTCGCTGCTTTCAACTTTGACAGCGAAAGAAGGCGATCAAAACGTAGTGACGCTTTCTACGCTGCATGCCTCCAAGGGCTTAGAGTGGCCGCATGTGATGCTAGCTGGCGTGGTGGAAGGTTTGCTGCCTTTCAAGCCCGAGGAAGCCGATGGCACGAAGCCTCTTGAGGGAAAGATGTCAGACAGCCTTGCGCTGCGCATTCAAGAAGAGCGCCGCCTGATGTATGTAGGCATCACACGGGCTCAGCGCACGCTCTCGGTGAGCTATCCCAAGCGCCGCAAAAAAGGGCGTGATACCGTGGCCGGTATTCCGAGCCGTTTCATTGCGGAGATGGCACTCGATCAAGCCACCACCAAAGAAAACCCGATGGATCGCCTCGCCGCACTCAAAGCTGAATTTGCCAAGAAAGCAGCGCAATCAGCAGCGGATAAGGCTGCGATGCCTGTATAGCAAGGTGCAGCCATGCGATTTCGATTTACTATAATTTTAATAGCGCTTTACGCAGTATGGATGCCGGCTATTGGCCAAAATGGCTTAAAAAATGATGGCCTACCGCCTTCTAGCTGCGTCGATGCAAAAGATCTCGTCAACACCGATCTTTTTGGCGCTTGGACACTTGAATTGCAAAGCAACGCGAGTGCATCGATCACCGCGCGCCTGACGCTAGAGCGCAACCCAGAATTCGCGGAATCTCTTGCCGGGCATTTCATGCAAAGCACGATTCGCCACGAGGTGTTTGGCGATATTGAAAACGGTGTGCTCGATTTAGAAGAGACAAACAATGGCAAAGACATCATTGCGATTTGGAAAGGCAGCGTAGTGAGCGGTAGCTGCGGTAAAGCGCTCACTGGTACGCGGCGACTCGTAAGCACGCAGCTTGAGCAAAGCTTTGTGCTGCGTCGAACGGGTTGGTAAGCAAGTCAGCGTTTTTGCGCGTCGATGGTAGCTCTGCGAAAAATAGCGGGGGATTATTCAATACGCTAACTACCCCAACTGTTTTTCAGGAACATGTGTCGCTAATCAATAATCAAATACACCATCGTTTGATTGACTAATTGATAGGCGATTTCACCAAAGGTCATCGGGCCCAAAACGGCGCTGACTTGCTTGCCCTCAAGCCCAAGATATAAATAGTTTAAAACGCAGTTGCAAGCAAAGTTAGCGCGAAATGCCTCTTCAGGCACAGCCTGATTAAACTGTTTCACATAGTCTTCGACTGGCGCTGCAAACCTGTATTCAACATCGTTAAACAGCGGGCCATAAAAATCTACTTCCTTGTCATCTTTCCGCACCTCTTTAATACAAACGTTAATTGCGGCACCACTGTAATCAGCGACGAGGGGCAGGCGCGAGTCAATTTTGTTGTGCTCAACATAGTCGGCCAAGATCGCGGGTTTGCCATTTATGGTGCAAGTCTTGCCAGTGAAGCCCGTCTCGTTGAAACGAATGACATCGCCTTTTCCCTGAGAAAAGAGGTTAACGATTTCAATACGCGCCATACGCTCTGGCGGCAGTGGAACGTGCATGACGACCGCGCGTTGGCTATCAATTTGCAAAGTCTGTCCGTTGATGACTTTCGCGCTCGCACCTTCATCTCCCAAGTGAAAGCCTGAAACCCATCCAACCAATGGTTTCATGAACATATCGGGAAACTGCGGGCCCTTACGTGCAAAGTAAGAATGAATATCGGTGAATGCAGGCAACACCATTAAGCTGAACCCGTGCTCTGGGCCATCTAAGCAAACCTTATCAAGTTGATCCTGTGTATAAAACTTGATATCGGGTGCGCCACCGAACACGGGGATTTCAGTGATGAACAATTCATCCTTGGTGGTTTTGCCGCCGTCTTGTCCCATAAAGTAGGCGATCGTGCCACCAATCCATTGCCCAGCGGGCAGTTGCCTCAGTAAATTTTCGTCGCCGGCGATGCTAAGGCACCGACCACTCAGAATCGCCTCGCGCGCTTCGTCTAAATTTGTGAGCTTGCCTGAAGGATTAGGTGTGAAACTATTTTGCATGATGTGTCTGAATTTTATTTACATGATCTGACGCAGTTCATGCGAAAGCAATCGTTGATTTTTTTCAAAGAAACGGTGTAACTCACGGATTCTAAGAGCGCGTACTTCGTTGTCTGCTGCGATGAAATATTGAGACTTAACACGCGTTAATAGCAAACGCAAGCTTAAGGTTTTAATCTCCAATTCCATCGTGCCCGAGGCAATTGCTTGCCACACAGGATGATCTATCGATGGAACAGCTGAACCAGCCGCGTTTTTAGCTAATGATTCGGCGTTAATAAAGGCCTGATTGAAAAACTTCGCATCACTGGCTTGAACGCCAATTTGGCCTTTGTCTAGCGCTTGCTTGTATTTCCACAGGTCAATGAGATCAACTTGAAGCACCGCGCAAATCGTGGCCAAACTTGCACCCTCGCCCATCATCGAGAAAACGGAATTTCCCAAAGCATGTGAGAACTGTTGACCCCGTTCACCAGTCCAAGGCATTCGCATCAAGCTGGTTGGCAAAGGAAGAGGACTGTGTACATATAGCGGCCAACGCTCTAAATTCAAATGCCGCCATTTCGTGTAAGCCGTTGCTCTGGAGTCAAGCAACTGAACTTTTATTTTTTTTAGACCAAACCAGCGACTTTTTTCAACATAAGTAACTTCCTGATCAATCCACACATCAATACGATTGAGGCTGTGACTAATATTAAATTTGGCAATGCACCATGGTTTTTCCAATCCAAGTATTGCATGCAATATTTGCTGAGAAGGCTGCATTTTTTCTACTTTTTCCATCGAAATTGAAACAGAACACATGATATGACATGTTTATGCGTTCTACTTTATTCGTCACATAGTGATGGATTCGGCTACAAAGATGCTTTCTTGGCTAAACAGACAGCGTCCCAACATAATTTTTTATTGATTGGAACGCCCCGGTAATTACTAAATTACCGCCTAATGCGAGTTAAAAATGAAGTGAAGTCAACGGTTGCAAGCCGTCTAGCCGAGGCTAGAAATATCCAAGCCTTCGCGCTCTTCTTCTTCGCTCACACGTAGGACGATCACGAGATCAACGAGCTTGAATGCGATGAAGGCCACGATGCCTGACTGCACAGCTATGATCAATGCGCGTTGCAACTGGATCCACACTTGGCAGCTGATGGAGCAGCAGTGGCTGATGAATTTGTAAGGGTCGTGTACAGCCGCGCGACTGCTTGCACATGATCGCTTTCAAATATCTTCTCGGACTTTGCATACTGCACAGCAGTGCCCCCGTGCTGGCTATGGCACTCATGGCACAAGCAGACAATAGCCAATGCGCCAGCCACTTCGCGCTAAGCCAAAAGCTGCTTGCTGAGCAGCAGCGCAGCGCGCCAGCAGCATCTTTCACAGGCGTTGCCAAACGCTTGCCGCAGAGCCTCGCCACGTCTGGCCAGCGCGACATCGCTTGGGCATGGCTGGCCTCACCCACGGGGCGCTATCCGCATGCCTCGATGGGCTCTTCCCTACATGCCGCCAGCTTGCATGTGATCGGGCAAGATGGCCGAGCAGCAAGCGTGCAGTTGCCCAAGCAGCGCGTGTTTGAAGATTTGCAGCCTCGCTTGGTCGATTTAGATGGCGATGGGCGCGATGAAATCGTTGTGATCGAAGCAGATACCGAGCGCGGTGCGGCTTTGGTGGCCTACGGGATGCCGCGCTCAGGCCAAGCGCTCGAAGAGCGCGCGCGGAGTGCTTTTCTCGGTTTGCCTTTTCGCTGGCTCAGCCCCGTCGGTTTCGCTGATTTTGATGGCGATGGGCGGCTTGATATAGCCAGCGTCACCACGCCGCATATCGGCGGTGTGCTCACACTGTATCGCTACGCCCCGCCGCGCATCGAGCCCTTTGCAAAAGCGATGGATGTGTCCAACCATCAAATGGGCGATCCGAATTTGCAGATGCATGCCGTCCTCAGCCGTGCTGATGGTGTCGGTAGCGGCCAGCGCCCCACGGTGATCGTGCCCGATATGAGCCGCAGGGCGCTTCATGCGCTGCGTTGGGAGGTGATCAATGGAAAAACGCAATGGAAGGAGTTGGCTGACGTCAAACCCCTGCCTGGCCGCGTGAATTATTTGATGCCGCTCAACGCAACTTCGGCTTGCGCCCAACTGAGCGACAACAGTTGGTGGCGGATTGACCTGATGCCTTGATCCTCTAAACGCTATGCATTCGATAGCACTCTACGCAAATTCTGCGATGGCTAAATACTGATGCAGCATAAAAAATGCCCGCCAGCTTCGCAGCCAGCGGGCAAACATCCTTAGGAGACTCTTTTTTTGAAAAATCGGAGACATCAACGGTTGTAAGCCGTCTCGCCGTGGCTAGAAATATCCAAACCTTCGCGCTCTTCTTCTTCGCTCACACGCAGGCCGATCACGAGATCAACGAGTTTAAAAGCGATAAAAGCCACAACAGCTGACCACACAATCGTGATCAACACGCCTTGCAGCTGAATCCACACTTGGCTGCCTATTTGATAGCCTTCGGCCACTTTGTTCGTCACATAATCAAACACGCCCGTGCCACCCAGCGATGGCGCTGCAAACACGCCGGTGAGCAATGCGCCCACAATGCCGCCCACACCGTGGACGCCAAACACATCGAGCGAATCATCGGCGCCGAGCAAGCGCTTAAGGCCATTGACGCCCCACAGGCAGGCAAAGCCAGCCACGAGGCCGATGATGATCGCACCCATCGGGCCAACGAAGCCGCAAGCCGGCGTGATCGCCACCAGCCCAGAGACCGCGCCAGAAGCCGCGCCAAGCATCGATGCTTTGCCTTTGGATAATGCCTCGCCAGCGATCCAAGCCAGAGCGGCTGCTGCGCCTGCGAGCAAGGTGTTGATGAAGGCCAAAGCTGTGACGCCATTGGCTTCTAAGTTGGATCCAGCATTAAAGCCAAACCAACCAAACCAGAGCATCGCCGCGCCCACCATCGTGAGCGTGAGTGAGTGAGGCGTCATGGATTCTTTGCCATAGCCAATGCGCTTGCCGATCACATACGCACCCACGAGGCCTGCCACAGCAGCGTTGATATGCACCACGGTGCCGCCTGCAAAATCAAGCGCGCCTTTCGTCCACAAATAGCCGGCAGCTGCTTGGACTTTCTTCAGCGAATCTGCATCCGTAATGGCATCAGGGCCGGCCCAATACCAAACCATGTGCGCAATCGGTAAATAGCTGAACGTGAACCACAGCACAACGAATGCGAGCACAGCAGAAAATTTGATGCGCTCAGCAAATGCGCCCACGATGAGTGCGCAGGTAATCGCTGCGAAAGTCGCTTGGAATGCAACGAACGACAGCTCAGGAATCACCACGCCTTTAGAGAAAGTCGCTGCCACTGATTCAGGCGTGATGCCTTTTAAAAACAGCTTATCGAAGCCACCTAAGAATTGGCCATCTCCGCCGAAAGCCAGCGTGTAGCCATAAATCGCCCAGAGTAAATAAATCAACGCGCTGACGACGAAGACTTGCATGAGCACAGAGAGCATATTCTTGCTGCGCACCAAGCCGCCGTAGAACAAGGCGAGGCCGGGAATTGTCATGAAGATCACGAGCGCGGTGGCCATCGTCATCCAAGCGGTGTCGCCTTTGTTGGCCACAGGGGCAGGGGCTGCAGGTGTTGCAGCGGAAGCCGGTGCTGGATCTGTAGCGGCTACTGCGGCTGAGGCGGGAGCGGCTGGTGCGGGTTTGGCCTCTGATGCCACGGCGGCTGATGGAGCAGCTGTCGTGGCTGTTTGGGCAACTGCCAAATTGCTGCCCAAGATCAAGACGAAGCCCAATGCCAGCGTTGTTGCAAAGGAGGATAGAAATTTCTTCATAGTGTTCTCTTCTTATGAATTACAGGGCTTCTTTGCCGGTTTCGCCGGTGCGGATGCGGACGACTTGCTCTAAGTCGTACACAAAAATCTTGCCATCGCCGATCTTGCCGGTACGCGCTGCGCCTTCAATGACTTCGATGACGCGCTCGACCAGATCGTCAGACACAGCAGCTTCAATCTTGACCTTGGGCAAAAAATCCACCACATATTCCGCGCCACGATACAGCTCGGTGTGGCCTTTTTGGCGACCAAAGCCTTTGACTTCCGTCACGGTGATGCCCTGCACGCCCATGCCCGAGAGCGCTTCACGCACTTCGTCGAGCTTGAACGGTTTGATGATGGCGGTGACAAGTTTCATGTGCATTCCTTGTTGCTAAATAGGGTGAATCAGAAGTTGTATTTGACAGCCACAACGACGCCATTACGACCGTTGTTTTTGCTTGCCGGACTTGCAAAGCCCGCGCTGTCTGGTGTGGCGTACCAAGGCGTGCCGGTGGCGTCTTTGCCGGCATCGGTGCCCACGACGGCGCCCGATACAGAAAACCCATTACCCAAATCTTTGCTCACCGTTACGGAATAGTCTGTGTAGGAGTAGTCAGAGAAGTTTTTTACTTTTTGATGACCGATATGTGGCGAGACTGCCCAGCCATTGCCCAAGTCGAAGTTAGCTGTCAGATCAAGATAACCGCTGCCTTTGGACTTGAGCCCCGCTGGCGTTGCAAAACCGAAAAGATTAGAAACACTGTGCGAGTATTTCGCAGTGACTGGGCCAAAGGTGACTGCGCCGTAAATCTCTGTGGTGTTCGCACTCGATCCACTCAAATTTTTGTATTTGTTGCCAGGATAAAAATATTGCAATGCGCCAACATCGTAAGAAATATCTGTGTTGAAACTACCTTTGTAGCCGCCATACAAATCAATTTCCAAGTTGCTACTGCCGGTATTCACGCCGCCTTTTTTTCCATCATCTTTGATCCACTGAATGGTCGATGCCCAAGCGCCTAGATAAAAGCCATTCTTGTGAGAGAAATCTAATCCGCCCTGCACAGCTGGCTTCAGTCGGCTTTGGCTCAAACCACGATAGCGGTAATCTGTTGTTGCGCCAACGTTGTAGCCGAGCGTGTAATCTGGCTCAGGGGCTTTGGTTTGAGCAAATGCGCCAACAGCAGCGACCGACAACAATGCAGCCAAAGAGATTTGAGAGAGTTTCATGATTTCCTTTAGAGAGATGAATATTTGTGAAGACATATTGCACAGATCGTGCCAATTTGCTCCCGCTCACCCTAGGGATGAAGCCAATGAATCAAATCGCCTCTTTTAAAGACAGCATCCATTTTGGTTAAAATATGTTTTTAAATACAGTTAAACGTTAAAATTCTAGAAATATCAGTTTTGCAAGCTATTGGATGAATTCATTGACCAGCACTTTTTTGCACCAAATAAGGGATTAACTAATGTCAGGCTTTTCTTTGGTGCATTCGCGGGCTTTGATGGGTTTGCGCGCTTTATCGGTGCAAGTCGAGGTGCATTTGGCTAATGGGCTGCCCAGTTTTACTTTGGTGGGCTTGGCGGATACGGAAGTCAAAGAAGCACGTGAGCGCGTCCGCTCAGCGATTGCCAATGCGGGTCTTGAGTTTCCCAGCAATAAGCGCATCACGGTGAACCTTGCTCCCGCAGATATTCCTAAGGATTCTGGGCGATTTGATTTGCCGATTGCATTGGGTATTTTGGCGGCCAGCGGGCAAATTGATGGCTCGAAGTTGATCGGCCATGAGTTTGCAGGTGAGCTCTCACTCTCAGGGCAATTGCGGCCTGTGAATGGCGCGTTGGCGATGGCTTTGGGCATGGCGTTGCAGCACGATGCGACCACCGGCTTGCCGCCCATTCTGGTGTTGCCCGAAGGCAGCGCGGAAGAAGCCAGCCTCGTGCCAGATGCGCGGGTGGTGCGGGTGGCGCATTTGCTGGATGTGGTGGCGCGGTTTGCGCCTGTGAAAATCAAAGATGACGCTGTGCAGAGCAGCGCAGCTGAGAGTGCAGCAGATACGGGTTGGACGATTTTGAAAGCCCCGGATCGCAAGGCCAGCGTCTCATTGGCTGACATGCGCGATGTGAAAGGCCAACAAGCGGCCAAACGCGCACTAGAGATCGCCGCTGCCGGCGGCCACAGCGTGTTGATGGTGGGCGCGCCGGGCACGGGCAAATCCATGCTGGCGCAGCGCTTTGCGGGCATCTTGCCAGCGATGAGTCAGCAAGAAGCGCTGGAATCAGCGGCTGTGCTGAGCTTGGCTGGCCAATTCAAACCCGAGCATTGGAGCCAGCGCGTGGTGCAGTCTCCGCATCACACGGCAAGCGCGGTGGCACTCGTGGGCGGAGGCTCGCCGCCTAGGCCGGGAGAGATTTCATTGGCGCATGAAGGTGTGCTTTTTCTTGATGAACTTCCACATTTTCCAAGAGCGTCGCTTGAGGCCTTGCGTGAGCCGCTGGAGAGCGGGCAGATCAGCATTTCTCGTGCGGCGCAGCGTGCCGTTTTCCCGGCTCGCTTTCAACTGATTGCTGCAATGAATCCCTGCCTGTGCGGGCATTTGGGCTCGCGCACCAAGGCTTGCAAATGCACACCCGATCAGGTGGATCGTTATCAAGGCAAGCTCTCGGGCCCGTTGCTCGATCGCATTGATATTCATGTGGAGGTGCAGGCGATTGATCCTGAAGATTTGCTTCAATCGTCTGCGCAAGCCGCCAGCGCTGTGCCGCCAGAGAGCAGCGCGGCCATAGCTGAGCGCGTGCAACTCGCTCGCGAGCGCAGCTTGAAGCGCCAAGGCATGCTTAATCGTGCATTGGAAGGCAAGGCTTTGGAGGAACTGATCGTGCTGGATGAAGCCGCAAGAAAGTTTCTCAATACGGCGGCGGCGCGGCTGGGCTGGTCAGGCCGCTCAATTCATCGCGCCTTAAAAGTCGCTCGCACGATTGCGGATTTGGCGGGCGCTCAAGGCACGCAGGTCACGCATGTGGCGGAAGCAATTCAGTATCGGCGGGTGTTGCGGGCGCAGGGCTAGTTTTTAAGCGTTATCGGCATTTATCGAACGTGGATACTGCGTGAGGTGCTATTGATTTTATAGTGCTCTGGTGATTTCGTTTTTGTTATAGCGGCTACGAGAGTTGGGGTTGCTGCGTCTGCCTCATGTACCCTGCTCGGGATTTGCGGCACCTGCCGCAAGAAAGAGAACCAAAACGCTGCGCGTTTATTTAGCCTGTGCTGCGAAAATCGGCAGCCGCAGCAACCCCAACCCTAGCGGCCTGTTTGGTGTGCAAAAGAGTCTGTCCCGGCAGGTGTCGCAGGTAGGCTGAGTCAGTGAAATCGCCATCAAGCGGCTGCCCAGCGGCGCGGCAGGCTAGGCGCAAAGCACAGGCGTGCCGGTGGCACGACGCGCATTTGCAACGACGCATGACGCGGCGAGGGGCAGGCGAGTGATGGTGAATTTCGCTGACTCAGCCTACGGAGGAGCAGGGTATATGAGCCCGCCCGAATACGGTTTCCACAGGCCCAAGCCGCGCAAGCACACTCCATGCGACATTGATAAGCCAAGCAAGCACCTAGCC
>JAYSRZ010000273.1:0-1523 GCA_043720775.1 Variovorax sp.
GGCTTGCGTTTCAATAAAGCCGCGCTCTTCCAGATCTTTCATCACGCGGCTGACCATCTCGCGCGATGCGCCCACCATTTTGGCCAAATCTTGGCGGGAAACTTTGTCGCGAATCACATGGTGGCCATCGTCATTCGGCGTAGAAGCCTCCATCAGCGCCCGCGCTACGCGGCCATACACATCCATCAGCGCGAGCGATTCAATCTTGCGATCTGCGCTACGCAGGCGCTGCACCAGCCCTTTCATCACGGCATAGGCCATCGAAGTGTTCTCAGGCAAGCAGCGGGCAAACTCTAAGCGGCCGAGCATTAGTGCATCCGTTTGCACCTCGGCTCGCACAGTTGCTGAATGCGGCTCGTTGTCAATCAAGCTCATCTCGCCTATGTAGTCGCCAGGCGCCAGATTGGCCAAGATCACTTCGCGGCCCCGGCTGTCAGATGTGAATACGCGCGCACGGCCGGTGAGAATAATGAACAACGCATTCGATTTTTTGCCTTGCTCCACAATCAATTCACCGCGCTTAAAGCGCCGCTTAACCACTGCCTCCGAGACAGATTCGGCCTGTTGTGCGGTCAGCATCGCAAACAAAGGAACACGACGTATCAGCTCTAGATTCGACAACATCGACATATAAGCGTCCTCAGGCGGTAAGCGTTTTATTTTTGGAAAGACAAATGATTCAAGGCTTGATTTGTCTCAAGTTGATGCGACATATGTCGAATCCCCGGATAATCAAACGTTGCAAACGAGTTAACTCGCTTACTGTACCTCAAACGTGGCTAATTCGCCACATTACTTTTCCTAGATCTTAAGTCCATGAAACACGCCAAAGTCCTCATCCTCGGCTCCGGCCCCGCTGGCTACACAGCCGCAGTCTATGCCGCCCGCGCCAACCTCAAACCCGTCTTGATCACCGGCATGGCTCAAGGCGGCCAGCTCATGACCACCACCGAGGTGGACAACTGGCCGTCTGATGTACACGGCGTGCAAGGCCCAGATTTGATGCAACGCTTCCTAGAGCATGCCGAGCGCTTTAACACCGAAATTATTTTTGATCACATCAACAAGGTTGATTTCTCCAAGCGCCCGTTTACGCTCACAGGCGGCAGCGTGAGCTATACCTGCGACAGCTTGATCTTGTCAACCGGCGCATCGGCGAAATATTTGGGTCTGCCGAGCGAGACAGCTTTCATGGGCAAAGGCGTGAGCGGCTGCGCCACGTGTGACGGCTTTTTCTACCGCGATGAAGTCTGCTGCGTGGTGGGCGGCGGCAATACGGCTGTAGAAGAGGCGCTGTATCTCTCCAATATCGCGAAAAAGGTTTATCTGATTCATCGCCGCGACAAATTCAAATCCGAGGCAATTTTGATTGACAAGCTGATGGCCAAAGTGACTGAAGGCAAGATCGAATTGAAACTTTTCAATACGCTCGATGAAGTGCTGGGCGATGCCAGCGGAGTTACTGGCGTGCGCATCAAACACGCGCAAACCGGCGCGACGGAAGACATCACATTGAAAGGCTG
>JAYSRZ010000274.1:0-1522 GCA_043720775.1 Variovorax sp.
GGCTACACATTGGTCACGCCCAGTGGTGAGGCGCTGGGTGAATCACAAGGCCGGCTCAGAGTAAAGCTGCCCGCGCCTGCTGGCTCAGCGCGGGTGCATGAGGTCATTTTGGAGCAACCCGTGCCGCAGCGGCTGCCGCTGCAAAATTTGAACGCCTATCAGTTGCAAGAATATTTGCGCATCGCCAAGGATGAGGCCAGCATGAGCATGCTGCGCCGATTGCTGGGCTTGCGCCAAACTGTGGAAGCGCAAGCTGAGTTGTTTGCGCAGGCCAATGCCACCGTGGATGAGCAGCAGACAAGCCAAGCGCGCTTGCGGGAGAACCTCTCCACCGTCAGCCGTGGCTCTGAGCTTTACAAGCGCTACAGCGATGGTTTGAATGAGGCGGAGAACCGAATTTTGGCAGCGCTCAAAGCACGTGATGCGGCTGCGGCCGCTCGTGATGCTGCGCAAGTGCAAGTGCGGCAGATGTTGACTTTTTGACGAGGTTTTTAAGAGCTTTGGGGCTGTAACCGGCATATGTATTGCGTGGGGTGCTATTGAATTGGGAGCTCACAAAATACTGTATTAAAATACAGTAAAACCTCTAAAATACGAAGAATGCTTGCCAGCTTCTTCGTCGATTTCAACTCCTTCTTCGCCTCTGTTGAGCAGCAGCTTGATGTGAATCTGCGTGGGCGGCCTGTTGGCGTGGTGCCGGTGATGGCGGAGACATCGAGTTGCATTGCGGCCAGCATTGAGGCCAAGAAATTTGGTGTGAAGACGGGCACGGGCATCCGTGATGCGCGCAAGATGTGCCCAGGGATTGTGTTTGTGCATGCACAGCATGAAAAATATGTGGCTGTGCATGAAAAAGCGGTGGTGGCCGTGGATCGGATCTTGCCTGTGAAGCAGGTGATGAGCATTGATGAGATGGAGTGTGAGTTGCCGCTGCGGTTTCAAACGCGCGAGCATGCCACGCGGCTGGCGGCTTTGGTCAAGCAGGAAATATTGACGACGGTGGGCGATCAGCTCCTCGTGAGCATCGGTGTTGCGCCCAACACGATGCTTGCAAAATTAGCTTCCGACATGATGAAGCCCAATGGCCTCGTGATCATTGAGCAGCATGAGATTCCTGAGAAATTGTTGGGCTTGAGATTGCAAGACATCACCGGCATTGGCAAGCGCATGCTGATTCGCTTGAACGATTGCGGCATTCACAGCATGGCGGATCTTTACGCCGCGCCGCGCGATTTGCTTCACACGACTTGGGGCGGCTTGGCAGGCGACGATATGTATGACAAGCTGCGCGGCGTGGCTTATGGCCCGCGCAAAACCGAATCGCGCAGCCTCGGCCATTCGCACATGCTGCCGCCCGAAATGCGCAATCCGAAAGACGCGCTGGCTGTGCTCAATCGGCTCACGCAAAAGGCGGCGATGCGGCTACGCAAGCAGGGCTTTTATGCCACGGGCTTGAGCGTGAGCGTGCGGCTAGATCCGCGCGGGATGCGGGGCTATGCAGGCAGCAGCAGCGCACCGATGG
>JAYSRZ010000275.1:0-1519 GCA_043720775.1 Variovorax sp.
GGCAAAAAAGTCCCGTACACCTGCACGCAATGCGATGAAGCTTGGTGCTTGCATGCTTGCCCGGTAGAGGCGATTACCGTGAGCAAAGAAACTGGCGCGAAAGTGGTGAACGAATCCACCTGCGTGGGCTGCAAAGTCTGCACGATTGCTTGCCCATTTGGCACGATCAATTACGTGCAGGAGACCGGCAAAGTGCAGAAGTGTGATTTGTGTGATGGCGAGCCCGCTTGCGTTGAAGCCTGCCCCACAGCCGCGATCACTTTCGTGGATGCCAACTGGACGGGTATCGACAAAATGAAATCTTGGGCAGACAAGCTGGGCAATCAGCCGAGCGCAGCCTGAGGTTTTGCGGGACAGATCTGCGCGAAGCGCTGCTCTGTCCTCAACTGATTAAGGAATTTAGAAATTTGCAAGCCTGCAAGCTAGCCATATCGCCAAGCTGCAGGCACTAGAAATTTAGGAGAAACATCATGTCTTGGGCTGGAAAAATCCTTCGCGTTAACCTCACCACCGGCGTCTGCAAATCAGAGCCGCTCAACACCAATTGGGCTCGCGCCTACATCGGCTCGCGCGGCCTCGCAGCGAAATATTTGACGACGGAGGTCAACCCCAAAGTCGATCCGCTGTCGCCAGACAACAAAATCTATTTCACCACCGGCCCGCTCACGGGCACGATGGCCTCCACTGGTGGGCGCTACACCGTGTCAACGAAGAGCCCGCTCACAGGCGCAATCGCTTGCTCCAATTCTGGCGGCTATTTCGGCGCAGAGATGAAGATGGCCGGCTGGGATATGGTGATCATGGAAGGCAAATCCGCCAAGCCCGTGTTCCTCTACATCAATGACGATGTAGCTGAGCTGCGCGATGCTGGCCATCTGTGGGGCAAGAGCGTATTCGAGACAGAAGCGACGCTCAAGAAAGGTTTGCAAGATCCGCTCACGCGCGTTTGCAGCATTGGCAAGGCGGGCGAGAATGGCGTGCTGTATGCCGCCGTGGTGAACGATCTGCATCGCGCCGCTGGCCGCTCCGGCGTGGGCACGGTGATGGGCAGCAAAAATCTCAAAGCCATTGCGATTCGCGGCACCAAAGGCGTGGGTAACATTCGTGATCCCAAAGAGTTCATGAAAGTGACTTACGAGAAGAAGAAAATCCTCGCCGAAAACGCCGTCACAGGCCAAGGCCTGCCCACCTATGGCACGCAAGTGTTGATGAACGTGATCAACGAAGTGGGCGCACTGCCGACGCGCAATCACCGCAACAATCAGTTTGAAGACGCGAAAGCAATCTCCGCAGAAGCGATGGCCACACCGCGCGAGACCGATGGCAAAAAGCCTTTGGTCACCAACCAAGCCTGCTTCGGCTGCACGATTGCTTGCGGCCGCATCCAAACGATTGACAAAGACCACTTCACCGTGCAAAACAAGCCGCAATACTGGGGCGCATCCGGCGGCCTGGAATACGAAGCCGCCTGGGCGCTTGGCGCGGCCAATGGCGTGAAAGATCTGGATGCGCTGCAATA
>JAYSRZ010000276.1:0-4268 GCA_043720775.1 Variovorax sp.
CAAATTGCACCTGCGCACGAGCATCATCGCCCGCGCCTTCAATCGCCAGCACAGAGCCTTCGCCGAATTTGTTGTGAAAGACCTTCAGTCCCACCGTGATCGCTAAGCCGCTGGCAGAAGGCGCTGCCTCTTCTTTTTTTGCAGAAAAAGAGCTTTCTCCCGGCGTGTATCCTGCGCTACCAGCTATTGATTTAGTAGCATTTCCTGCGCCGCCGCCCCATGCGTTTCTTCCGCCATAGCCGCCCGCGAAGCCGGGATTGAAACCACTGCCAAAGCCTGCGTTTTTCGGGCTCAGCCACTTGAGCGCATCCTCAGGCAGCTCGTCAAAAAAGCGGCTCTTGATGTTGTAGTTGGTGCGGCCATGCAGCATGCGGGTTTGGGCAAAGCTCAAATAGAGCCTTGCGCGAGCACGTGTGATCGCCACATACATCAAGCGCCGCTCTTCTTCCAAACCTTCGTGGCTGGCGAGCGAATTCTCATGGGGAAACAAGCCCTCTTCCAAGCCTGTGATGAACACCGCATCAAACTCCAAGCCCTTGGCCGAATGCACCGTCATCATCTGCACGGCATCTTTGCCGGCTTGGGCTTGGTTGTCGCCAGACTCCAGCGCAGCGTGCGTGAGGAAGGCCACCAGCGGCGAGAGCGTTTCGCCTGTGTCTGAGTCAGTCGCTATAAATTCAGGAGCACTCTGCGCAGTATTTACCGTCACTTTCGTGCTATTTTCCTCAAAATCAATACCTTGACTAGCGGGCGATTGCGTCAATCCACTAGTTGGCAACACATTGCCCGATGCTGCACCTAATTCATCAACAGGTAATGCCACAGCATCCCGGCCAAAACCTTCTTGAGTCACAAAGCTTTCCGCAGCACTGATCAACTCTTGCAAATTCTCTATGCGATCCGCGCCTTCTTTATCCGTCTTGTAATGCTCAATCAAGCCGCTGTGTTGCAACACCAACTCGATGATTTCGCGTAGCGTGATGCCCGATGTTTGCTCACGCAGCACATCCAGTTTCGCCACAAAGCCGCCCAAAGACGTGCCGGCCTTGCCCGTGACGATGCTCACCGCATCATGCAGCGAGCAACCACTCGCGCGAGCTGCATCTTGCAATTGCTCGATGCTCCGCGCCCCAATGCCGCGCGGCGGAAAATTGCACACGCGCATGAAGCTCGTGTCGTCATGGGGATTCTCAAGCAGCCGCAAATACGCCAGCGCATGCTTGATCTCAGCGCGCTCGAAGAATCGCAGGCCACCGTACACGCGATACGGTATACCTGCGTTAAACAGCGTCGTCTCAATCACGCGGCTTTGTGCATTGCTGCGGTACAAAATCGCAATCTCGGAATGCTTGATGCCTGCTTCTGTGCCTTGGTCGCGCAGCAAATGCTTGATCTCTTCAATCAGCCACTGCGCTTCATAAAAATCACTGCCGTTTTCCTGCACCCGCACTGGCTCGCCCACGCCTTGGCTGGTGCGCAGATTCTTGCCCAAGCGTTTGCTGTTATGCCCAATCAAATGATTCGCGCTGTTCAAAATATGCGCGTAGCTGCGGTAGTTTTCCTCCAGCTTGATTTGCTTCTTCACCTCAAATTCGCGCACAAAATCCACCATGTTGCCCACGCGCGCACCGCGAAAAGCATAGATGCTCTGATCATCATCGCCCACTGCAAACACACTGCCTACATGCTGGCTTCCACTAGCGCTGGCATAGTTGCCCACCAGCGGATTTTCTGGGCTCCAGCCCGAAAACATTTTCAGCCAGGCGTATTGCAGCTTATTCGTATCCTGAAACTCATCGACCAAGATGTGCCGAAATCGCCGTGCGTAATGCTCACGAATGGCTGGCTGATCGCGCAAGAGCTCATAACTGCGCAGCATCAGCTCACCAAAATCCACCACGCCTTCGCGTTGGCATTGCTCTTCATACAGCGCATAAAACTCCGCCTTCTTCTTCGTCTCATCATCGCGTATCACCACATCGCCATGCCGCTGCCCTTCTTCTTTGCAGCCGCCAATAAAGTATTGCAACTGCTTTGGGGGAAAGCGCTCTTCATCCACGTTGAATTGCTTCATCAAGCGCTTGATCGCTGAGAGCTGATCCTGCGTATCCAAAATTTGAAAACTCTGCGGCAGATTGGCAAGCTTGTAATGCGCTCTTAAGAAGCGATTACAAAGCCCATGAAACGTACCAATCCACATGCCGCGCACATTCACCGGCAGCATGCTCGACAAGCGCGTGAGCATCTCTTTGGCAGCCTTGTTGGTAAACGTCACAGCCATCACGCCGCCCGGCGAGATTTGCCCGGTTTGCATGAGCCATGCGATGCGTGTGGTGAGCACCCGCGTTTTGCCCGAGCCTGCGCCGGCCAAAATCAGCGCATGTTCGGCTGGCAGTGTGACAGCGGCGAGCTGCTCGGGATTAAGGTTTCGCAGCAGCGGCATATCGCCATCAGCGCGAGGGGAGGAAACATCTTCATGGGCAGGGAACAGCATGCCCTGATTGTCCCTGATTGTTGCCTCTTTGCTACTGAAAACGCAGCAAAGCTCCAAGAAAATTAGCGCAGTGTTATCGCAGCTTGGATAAGCGATCTTTGGCAGCGACTGCCGCTTCCGATTGCGGATACACCTTGATCAGATCTTCCAGCGTTTTGCGGGCTGCTGGAATCGCCTTCAGCTCGATTTGGCTGTTTGCAATGGCCAGTGCCGCCTCTGGCGCTTTTGGGTGATCGGGCGCGACTGAGATCAGCGTGCGAAAGTTCGTCAGCGAGGGGTTGTATTCTTTGTTGGCATATTGCGCATTGCCCAGCCAAAAATAAGCCGAAGGTGCATAGCCGCTTTGCGGATAGCGGCGCAGAAAATCAATAAAAGCGCTTGATGCAGCCACGTAATCTGGCTTGCGAAACAGCGCAAACGCATTCTCATAATCGCGCTTCTCGGCTGGCTCAGCGTTAAATTCCCGCCCATCAATTTGCACCTTCGTAGGCTCAAATCGCCTCACGCGCTCATCCACACCCTGCGCCAGATCTTTCTGCCGGCGCTGCATCTCGGCCACTTCGCGCGCGAGCTGCTCATCTTGGCCTCTGAGCCGCGCTACTTCTGCCCGCAAAGCTTCGATCTGGTTTTGCAGATCAAGCAAGCTGCGGCGCAGCAGTGCTGCATTGGCCTCGTTTGCCGCAGCAGCCGCGTTGGCGTCTTGCAGCGTTTTATCTTGGGCGCGCTTAAGCTCGGCATTTTGAGCCTCGGTGGCCTGCCGGTTTTGATCCACGCGGGCGCGCAAATCCAAAATCGCTTTGCGCGCTTCTTCGTCGTCAAACAGACCCGCATGAGCCGGTTGAAGCACAGAAAAAACAATGAAAACGGCTGCTAGCCGGCATAAAATCTGCGCAGAGCGCTTCCAAAAGAATAGCATATAAATCAAGATGTGTTATTTGTAATTCAATTCTGCGCGGCGATTTTTGGCATAAGCCTGCTCGTTGCTCGCTGCGTCTGCTGGTTTTTCTTCACCAAAGCTCACAGCTTCAACCTGCACATCCGTCACCCCAAGAATAGCCAGCGCGCGCCGCACAGCTTCGGCGCGCTTTTGCCCCAGCGCGAGGTTGTATTCACGCCCGCCGCTCTCATCCGTATGGCCTTCCACCGCTAATTTTCTGGTTTTGTTGACTGTTAAGAATCGTGCATGGGCATCAATGGCGCTTTGGTATTCGGGCTTAATTACAAAACTGTCGTAGTCAAACAAAATAATCTTTGCCGCACCTGATGGCCCTGCGCCTGAGGCAGCGGCTGCATCCACATTCACCGCTTGCACACTTCGCTCAGCCACGCCAGTTTGCGTGCCCTGCGCAGGCGCAGTTGTGATCGCAGTGACCGTGGTGTTTGTGCCCTGCGGCTGCACCGGCGTGCCCTTGGCATCGCTGATCTGAGATTCATCGAGCTTGACACTCGATCCACATGCAGCCATCGCCAATGCTGCGCTGACTGCTATTAAAAGAGTAGTAATGCGTTGCGAGAAGATCATAGAATGCTCCTTGTTTTTTCAGCGAAGTGCCGTTAAATTATTTGCCCCATTGCGGCTCACGAATATCGCCGCCTTGCGATGCCAGGCGCGCTTTGATGCGGCCATCAATCGTGGCTGTCATGAGCGCTTCTTTGCCGCCTTGGCGCGTGGCATACAAAATGAGTTTGCTATTTGGCGCGAAGCTCGGGCGCTCATCATCGCGCGTGTCGGTCAGAGCGAGCGCATCCGATCCACCCAGCTCCATCACATGCA
>JAYSRZ010000277.1:0-4266 GCA_043720775.1 Variovorax sp.
GCTGGGGCAGTATTTGCGCGGGCAGATGCTGGTGATGCTGACGATGGCGGTGTTCTACGCCGTTGGCTTAGCGCTTTTCGGCTTAGATTTAGCGTTGCCCATCGGCGTATTTACCGGGCTTGCCATGTTCATTCCCTATGTTGGTTTTGGCATCGGCTTGATCTTGGCGCTGCTGGCTGGTTTACTCGAGTTCGCCTCGATCAAAGCCGTGATCATGGTGGCCACTGTTTATGGCGCGGGACAGTTGATTGAGAGCTTGTTTCTCACGCCTCGCTTGGTCGGCGAGCGCATTGGCTTGCATCCGCTGGCTGTGATTTTTGCACTGCTCGCGTTTGGCCAGCTGTTTGGTTTCGTTGGCGTGTTGATTGCGCTGCCTGCCAGTGCTGTGCTCCTCGTTGCAATACGGCGTTTGCAAACGCGGTATCTCGCATCTGATTTGTATCGGCAGAAGTAGATTCGCATGAGGCAAATTGCGCTAGATATTGCCCTGACGCCCGCACCGGCGCTGTCTAGCTTTTTGCCCGGGCCCAATGCTGCTGCGCTCGATCATTTGAAGCTCTGGGTCGGTGAAGGCAGCTCTTCTGGCGTGACGCTGCGCTCGCCTGTGCCCACTTATCTGTGGGGCACGAGTGCGAGCGGCAAATCGTATTTGCTCAAAGCCGTGCGCGAGGCGCTCCGCGATCAAGGCGGAGAGGTCGGTTGGCTCGATGCATCGGTGCATGAGCCGCCCGAATACAACCCGCGCTGGGTGGCCGTGATGCTAGATGATGTGCAGGGCTACAGCGCCGTGCAGCAGCAAGCTGCGTTTAACTATTTCATCAATGCGCAAACCGAGCAACGCTGGATCTTGGCCGCTGGCACATTGCCGCCGGCTGATCTGCCACTGCGCGACGATCTGCGCACGCGCCTGGGCTGGGGGCATGTGTTTGCTCTGCAAGTGCTCACCGAGCAAGAGCGCCGCGCTGTGCTGCGCCGCGAGGCCGATGCACGCGGCATTTTCCTCTCGGACGACGTGATGGATTTCATCCTCGCCCGCTTCTCCCGCGATCTCAACTCTCTCATGCAGCTCTTGCAACAACTCGACGGCTATTCGCTCGCCACCAAGCGCGCGATCACGATTCCGCTGATCAAGAGCATGTTGGAATCGCTTTGACCACGTTGTAAAAGTTATACAACAAACCTTACTTTGTTGTATAAAAATTCGTCGCTATGAAACTCGCCCTTTTTGATTTAGACCACACCCTGCTGCCGATCGACAGTGATTATGCTTGGGGAGAGTATTCTGTAGAGCGCGGCTGGCGTGAGCCAAAAGAATTTAAGGCGCGCAATGATGCGTTTTATGAGAATTACAAGATTGGAAAGCTCAACCCGGTGGAATATTTGATGTTTGCCACGGAGGCGATTCGACTGCGTGGCGTTACTGAATCGATAGCACTCCGCGCAGATTACATGTCGGCTGTCATTGAAAAAAACATTAAAAAGCCTGCCTTGGATTTGCTTGAAAAGCACCGAACGGCAGGCGATGAAATCATCCTCGTCACCGCTACGAATGAATTCGTCACCGCGCCGATTGCTTTGCGTTTTGGGATTGAGCATTTGATTGCCGTGAAGCTAGAGAAAAATGCGCAAGGTTGGTACACGGGCCGCTCCACAGGCACGCCGAGCTATCAGGCGGGGAAAGTCGAGCGCGTGAGACAATGGCTTGCTGAGCGGGGCAAAACTTGGGAAGAAGTCTCCCACAGCACGTTTTACTCCGACAGCATGAATGACTTGCCGCTGCTGGAGCACGTCACCGAGCCCGTGGCCACCAACCCCGATCCGCGATTGCGAGCTCTCGCTATCGAACGCGGCTGGAAAGTATTAGATTTATTCCAATGATTAAGAAGTTCATAGAAAAGCTGATGGCGCCCCGCGTTGTCAAACAAGTCAAAGCCAAATTTGGCAAGCGCGTGGATATCGCGCAAAAAGAACATGGCATCAACCGTGATTTGGTCGATGCAAAAGCTTGGGAAGTCGTCACCACGCTGAAAGACGCAGGCTTTGAGGCTTTCATCGTCGGCGGCGCGGTGCGCGATTTGCTGCTGGGTTTGCGGCCTAAAGATTTTGATGTGGCCACCAATGCTGAGCCCGAAGAAGTCAAGCGGTTGTTCAAACGCGCCTTCGTGATTGGTCGGCGCTTTCGCATCGTGCACGTGGTGTATGGCCGGGGGCGCGAGCATGAGGTGATTGAAGTCTCCACGTTCCGTGCGCATCTGGATAGCGCTGATGCAGAGCAGGTCAGCGGCAATGAGAAGACGTCGAAGGCGGCACTCTCCGGCATGCAGCATGCTGTCGATGCGAGTGGCCGCGTATTGCGCGATAACGTCTGGGGCCCGATGGAAGAAGATGCGGCGCGGCGCGATTTCACGATCAATGCGATGTATTACGATCCTGAGACACAGGTAGTGGTGGACTATCACAAAGGCATTGACGACATTCGCAAGAAGCGCATCAAGATGATTGGAGAGCCGGAGGCTAGGTATCGCGAAGACCCGGTGCGCATCATCCGCGCGGCTCGCTTTGCGGCAAAGCTGGCATCGAGCGGTTTCAAGATTGAGCCCAAAACTGCGAAGCCTTTGACTGAGATGCTGCGGCTTTTGCATGACGTGCCGCAAAGCCGCATGTTTGATGAGATGCTGAAATTTCTGCAAACGGGGCACGGTATTGCCAGCATTCAAACCCTGCGTGAGCTCGGCCTTGCCAAAGGCATTTATCCGCTGCTCGATGTGATCGTGGCGCGCGCCGATGAGCCGATGATCAAGACTGCGCTGATCGATACGGATAAGCGCATCGCCGCCGACAAAGGCGTGAGCCCAAGCTACCTGCTCGCCTGCGTGCTCTGGCGCGATGTGAATGAATTGTGGGAGAAGAAAAAATCTCGCAACGAGCATCCCTTTCCCGCGCTGCAAGATGCGATTGATGAAGTGTTCAACACGCGCATCGGCGATGTGAGCGGCCGTGGAAAGCTCGCGGCTGATATGCGCGAAATCTGGATGATGCAGCCGCGCTTCGATAAGCGCACCAGCAGCTCAGTCTTCAGCTTGGTCGAGCATCTGCGTTTTCGCGCCGGCTATGATTTTCTGCGGCTGCGGGCAGAGACAGGCGAAGTGGCTGTGAGCTTGGCGGATTGGTGGTTGGAGTTTTCAGAAGCCGATCAGGCGGGTAGAGAAGATTTGGCGAAGCTGGCACGGGAAGAGCAGAAGGCTGCACCGCGTGCTGTGAAAGTAGCCAAACCGCTGCGAGCAAAGCCTGCTGTTTCAGCGAATGACGAAGCTGGCGAAGACGAAATGGACACAGCAGATGAGGCAACTGATGCCCCGAAGAAACGCCGCCGCAGACGCAGGAAACCGAGCGCTGGTGACATTGCACCCAGTCCTTGATAAGCACTGAACGAATTCTTGAAATTTGGAGCAGAGATGGGTATTGATTGCAGGATTCAACACGAAGATGGCGAAGTTTTAAAGCAGCTTAACGACCCTAAATCATGGGTTGCTAATTTGCTTCAACTAACGAGTATCGCAGTGCGAAACTCGGTTTGCTTGCGCTTCATTGATGAGTACGGAGACACAACCTTTAATCAGCTACAGATTCCGGTGCTTTTGAAGGAGCTGCAAGACATTCTTCCTCATTGTGACGACGCTGAGAGTCGTGCACATGCACAAGCCCTGATTGCTTTTGTCTCAAAAGCGAATGGAGAGACCCACACTTATCTTAAATTTATTGGGGATTAACTGGCGACATTAATGCAGGTGCATCAGGTCTTCAGTCCAGTTTGCGGGAAACTTAAACTTGCCTTTTCTGTGCTTCCTACGCGAGGATAATTATCACGCTCGGTAATTTTGGCAACTCTGATCGCAGCCCATTCCATCTCTGTAAAAGGTGCTCGCTTATCCGCCATGGCGCGCTCAACACGGGTTTGAAACCAAATCTTGTAGTCCACAGTGTCGCATCTCACGCCGTCGGAAACGTGCCCAGCAGCAAGATACCTTGATCGACTGCATTGATATCCGTCTTCCCGCAAAAAGCCATGGTGAGATCGAGTTCTTTGTGGATGATCTCTAGCGCTTTCGTCACGCCGGCTTGGCCGGCTGCGCCTAGGCCGTGGAGCCAAGCTCTTCCAATGAGCGTACCTTGTGCGCCTAGAGCGCGGGCTTTGAGCACGTCTTGGCCAGAGCGGATGCCGCTGTCCATCCACACCTCGATTTCTTTGCCCACGGCTTGCACGAT
>JAYSRZ010000278.1:0-4258 GCA_043720775.1 Variovorax sp.
GGCGGCTTCACGCCGCGCGGCAACACGCGCCACAGCAGTGCGGCGCACAGCAGCGACAGAGCCGCCACAATCCAAAATGCCGCACGCCAACCATACGCACCGCCCACCCAAGCTGATAGCGGCGCACCGAGCACGGAGGCGAGCGACCAGCCCAGAAACACGGTGGTGATCGCTTTGCCTCTGCCCTCGGGCGAGGCCAGCATGCCGGCCACAGCGGCGGCTTGCGGCGTAAAAATCGCAGCAGCGAACACTGCCATGATGCGCAGCACCATCAGGCTGGCGTAATCTGGCGCTAGGGCGCTAATCGCATGCATCAGCGCATACCAAATCATGCAAGCAGTCAGTAAAAACCGACGATCAACTTTGGCTACCAAGGCGGCCATCAAAGGCGCAGCGATGCAGACCGTGATGGCGGCAGCTGTGATGAGCTGCCCGGCTACAGCGATGCTGACTTGCAGAGATGCTGCCAGTGCATTCAAATTGCCCAT
Organism: Variovorax sp.; assembly: GCA_043720775.1. GTDB lineage: Bacteria > Pseudomonadota > Gammaproteobacteria > Burkholderiales > Burkholderiaceae_C > JANMDU01. The sequence continues at coordinate 489 of JAYSRZ010000278.1, forward strand.
CACCAGCATCACACCTGTGCCGATGACGAAATTGCCCAGCAACAGGCTTAGCAGCAAAGAGTTTTCTGAGGTTTGCGTGGGGGCAGAAAGACGTGTTGGTGGATTCATTGCAAGGATCTTATCCTACGCAGCTGTGCTTCATTTTCAAAGCATTTAAGCCTTTAGAGCGCACTGATACTGCGTGAAGTGCTACTAAATTTATAGTATTCATTGTTTCCAGTTGATGAGTGATGTTAGACCGTTTGTGCGAATTCGCTGCGCCATGCTGCTGCGTACAATAAATGCAGAGGCGAAGCAAAAGGAAAAACAGATGACCACGATTGGATTGATTGGCGCAGGCTTGATGGGCCACGGCATCGCACGCAATTTGCTACATAAAGGCTATGCGCTTACGGTGCTTCAGCATGTGGGCAATCAGCCGCTAGATGCATTGATCGCATCGGGTGCAAAGACAGTGGCCACGCCCGCGCTGCTCGCGCAAAGCTCTGAGATCATCATTCTTTGCGTGACGGGCTCGCCGCAGGTGGAAGACGTTTTGCTCTCATCGCAAGGTGTGTTGTCAGCGATCAAACCCGGCACAGTCATCATTGATTGCTCCACTGCTGTGCCGACATCAACCGAGCGCGTGGCAGCTGCTGTGGCCGCTGCCGGCGGGTTGTTTATGGATGCGCCGATGACGCGCACTGCCAAGGAAGCTGCTGAAGGACGATTGAATTTGCTCGTGGGCGCTGACGCGCAGGTGCTTGAGCGCTGCATGCCAGTTCTCAAATGCTTTGCAGAAAACATTGTGCATGCAGGCCCGATTGGAGCGGGGCATCGAATGAAGCTGCTGCACAACTATGTGTCGCTCGGCACGGCTACTTTGATTGCTGAAGCTGCAGCTTGTGCAAAGCTTTCTGGCGTGGTGATGGAGACGTTTGTGGAGGTTTTGAGTCAGGGTGGTGGTGCGGGCGTGGCGTTGGAGCGCATGAAGCCGTATTTGCTCTCAGGCGATGCGAGCGGTCTGCGATTTACGGTCAGTAATGCGCTGAAAGACATCAGTTATTACAACCAAATGGCCGTTGACGCGGGCGCGGACTGCAGTATTGCGGCGGGTATCAAAAAGACCTTGGGTGAAGCGAGCCAAGGCAATGATGCAAACGTCTTCGTGCCGGAGTTGGTGAGGATCATTGCGCAGCGTGATTTGAAAGCATAGCTGGCACAATACAGCTCATGCTTATCCATCCGCAAATCGATCCAATCGCCATCAAGCTTGGGCCTCTGGCCATTCACTGGTATGGCCTCACATATTTAGCTGCGTTTGCGCTGTTTTGGTATCTGGGCACATTGCGCACTGCGCATCAGCCTTTTGCGCGCATGAAATGGACGAAGCGTGATGTGGAAGACATTCTTTTTCTAGGTGTGATGGGCGTGGTGCTCGGCGGGCGCATTGGCTATTGCTTGTTTTACAAGCCGGGCTATTACCTATCGCATCCGTTGGAGATCTTTTATGTGTGGCAAGGTGGCATGAGCTTTCATGGCGGGCTGCTGGGCGTGGTGGTGGCGGAGATGTGGTTTGCCAAAACGCGCGGGCGCAGCTTGCTTGAAGTGGCTGATTTTGTGGCGCCTTGCGTGCCCACGGGCCTGATGATGGGGCGCATTGGCAACTTTATCAATGGCGAGCTTTGGGGGCGTTTGGCTGACCCAAGCATGCCTTGGGGCATGGTGTTTCGCGGTGCGGGAAGCTCGCCGCGCCATCCTTCGCAGCTGTATCAAATCGCGCTGGAAGGCGCATTGCTTTTCATTCTGCTCTGGCTCTATGCACGCAAAGAGCGCAAGAGCGGGCAGGTGGCAGCGGCCTTCTTGATTGGCTACGGCATATTCCGCTTTATCGCAGAATTCTTCCGCGAGCCCGATGCGCATTTGACGTGGTTGGTGCAATCGACTGGCATGAGCATGGGGCAATGGCTCTGCGTGCCGATGATCGTGGGCGGCATCGGCATGTGGTTTTGGGCGCAAAAGCGCAAAGCATAGTTTTTTTCAGTGTGGGTTGTTTTTTAAAAATATCGGAGACAAAGTATGAATGAATTGATGAATCGCCGCGCGGCAATGGCGGCTACTGCTGCGAGCCTTGCTACATTTTCCGTAGCATCTCGCGCACAATCTACGCCGGCTTGGCCTGCGAAACCTGTGAATTTGATCGTGCCCTTCCCCGCGGGCGGCGGCACCGATGCGTTTGCTCGGCCACTCTCGGCAGCATTTGCTAAAAGCACCGGCCGCACGATGATCATCGACAACAAAGGCGGCGCGGGCGGCACGCTTGGAGCGGGGTTTGCGGCCAAAGCAGCAGCTGATGGCTACAACCTCTTTATGGGCGCGGTGCACCATTCGATCGCGCCGAGCATGTATGCGAAGCTCGATTACGACATTGAAAAAGATTTTGTGCCGCTGATCTTGGTGGCCAATGTGCCGCAAGTGGTGGTGGTTAATCCGCGCAAAGTGCCGGTAGCAAACTTCAAAGAATTCTTAGCTTTTCTCAAAAAAAATCCGGGCAAGCTCAATTACGGCTCAGCCGGCGGCGGCACCTCGCACCACCTGGCAGGCGAGCTCTTCAAGCAACAAACCCAAACCTTTATCACCCACATTCCCTATCGCGGCGCAGGCCCTTCGTTGCAAGGCTTGATTGCTGGCGATGTAGAGATGATGTTTGATGGCTTGGGATCAAGTGCGGCGCATATCACCGGTGGCCGTATCAAAGCGCTCATGGTCTCGGGCAAGCAGCGCAATGCCGCATTCCCCGATGTGCCATGCGCGGCAGAGCTGGGCTTGCCGGATTACACCGTGACGACTTGGTATGGTGTGTGGGCACCGCGCGGCACGCCCTCCGATGTGCAAGCCAAAGCGATTGAAGAAATTCGCAAGGCCTACAACACCGATGAAGCGAAGGCGGCTTGGGCGCGCCAAGGCGCGGAGTTCACAGGGCTTGCTGGCGCGCAATTTGGCAGCTTTGTGAGCGCCGAGATCAAACGCTGGGAGCAGGTGGTGAAACTCTCGGGCGCGAAGTTGGATTGATCTCATGTTGCGTTTGGAGGTTGCGGGGCAGGTCGCCACGCTTGTGATTAGCAACGTGGCGCGTCGCAATGCGATGACGCAGGCGATGTGGCAAACCTTGCCCGGTGTATTGCAAAACTTAGCCGCTGGCGTGCGTTGCCTCATCATTCGCGGGGAGGGTGATCACTTTTGCTCTGGGGGTGATATTTCTGAATACCCAAGCTTCCGTTTTGAAGAGAGTAGCTTGGCGACCTTCCATGAAGACGATGTAGCTCCTGCTCTGGAAGCTTTGCTCGCGTTAGACCTTCCCATCGTGGCCATGATCGCTGGCCATTGCATGGGCGGTGGGCTGGAGATTGCAAGTTGTGCAGACATTCGTATTGCCTCAGATTCAGCCACATTTGGTGCACCGATTGCCAAGCTGGGCATGCCGATGGCGCAGCGTGAATTGGCTATCGTGTTGCGTGCAGCGGGCGAGGCAACGGTTCGCGAGATGTTGCTGGAGGCCAAAGTGCTCGATGCGGCTGAGATGAAGGCGCGAGGCTTCATTCAGCGCACCGTGCCAAATGCGCAATTGCAGCAAGAGGCGCTAGATACGGCGCATCGCATTGCAGCGCTCTCGCCCCAGGCTGCGCGCATGAACAAACAGCTTTTAAGAGAGTTTTTTAGTAAAAATAGCTCTCTAGCCGGCATAAATACTGCGCAGAGTGCTATCAATTCAATACCGATGCATTCTTATG
>JAYSRZ010000279.1:0-1509 GCA_043720775.1 Variovorax sp.
AGAAGTGGTCGATCGCATGGTGGCCGCGCACGATACGTCGGCCTACGGCCGCTTGAGCGTGATGCTGCAGTGGCGCTATGCGATGGAAAACGTATTGCACGTACCGCCCGAATCGTTTGAACCCGCGCCTCGCGTGATGAGCGCCATAGTGCGCATGACGCCGCTGGCAGCACCTGCCGCAGTGAACTTTGATTTGCTCGAAGAACTGGTGCAAGTGGCCTTCAGCCAACGCCGCAAGCTGCTGCGCCACACTTTGGGCCAGTGGCTGACACAGCGCAACTTTGCAGGCAGCTTCGACCTGCAGCGGCGTGCACAAGAAGTGCCGGTGGCTGAATTTGTAGCGCTAGCCCAAGTGGCTTGACTGCGTTGCAAGGCAGTGAATTAATGCATTAGTGCGGTTGTGCGATGCCCTATCGACAACGATCGTGTTGTAGCTGCTGCTGAGTGACCTCGCTTTGTTGGCGCTGATGTTTTTAAGAGTGATAGGCCAGCACCGTGAGCTGAGGCTAGCGTGTTTGTGAAGAGTGATATTCTTAGATCGTGAGCTGCGGCGATAAAGGCAAGTCATGCTGCAAAATCTTACGACAACACGCGCGAATGTTGATGGTAGACAGGCTGCCTTATGCACCGCGCGCCTTTCTCCAGATTTTCATCACGACCACGCTCCATCACCGCTGGGCTGATTGAGTAGTGATCGTGTCGCATCAGCTTGGTCGTTGTAATACTTGCTCTGTAATGCGCTAAAACGGCTAAGTACACGCTGTTTTCACAGTCTTTTAGCCGTTTTAAGCTGCAGAACCTGCTCAACCAGCTATGCAATTGATAGTGATTAGGGCTGCGTCATTCTTTTGGACTGCATACCACCTGCGTTCGAATTGCATACCACCTCCGTTCGTTCTGAGCCTGTCGAAGGGCCGCGAATCCTTCGACAGGCTCAGGGCGAACGGGGAGGAACGGGGGCGAACGGGGACGGTGAGCGCCATGAAAGCATCCACAAAGCACGGGCTGCTTAAAACCAAGCCAAGAACAATGTGACGAGTCGGGTCCGTCTCGATGAAAAATACGCAGAAAGGCGCGCGGTACAAAAATGAGACAAACAACCATCAACATTCGCGCGTGTTTTCGGAGTATTTTTGCAGCGAGATGCCCGGCTCGAGTCCAGCATCCCGGCGCGCACGCTAAGCCAAGCGACCAACTTCAAAGAGCGCACGTGAAACTAAGCGAACAAGCTAACCCAAGCAACCAATCAAAACAGCGAGACAAAAAATCTAACTCCCCCAAGCGTACATTAACCGAGCGACCATCTCTTCGACCAAGCAAGTAGGAACCAGCAAAACCCAGCACATGCCAACTCCCTAGCTGCCCGAGGGAAAACTCAAGAAAGTTATTTTAGTAACCGCTATAAAAGCAATCAGTACCCACGCAACACACGTCGGTACTGTATGGCCTCGGCAATGTGCGTTACCTGCACGTTGTGTGCACTGGCCAAATCAGCTATGGTGCGCGCCA
>JAYSRZ010000280.1:0-1509 GCA_043720775.1 Variovorax sp.
TCGATCGTTTCGTCACTGTCGCTCTGCCGCGTGTTCGCGACTTCCGTGGTATTTCCGGACGCGCCTTTGATGGCCGTGGGAACTACAACATCGGCGTCAAAGAGCAGATCATTTTCCCTGAAATTGAATATGACAAGGTCGATGCCGTGCGCGGTCTCAATATCAGTATCACAACGACAGCAAAGACTGATGACGAGTGCAAAGCGCTTCTCACCGGTTTCCGCTTCCCGTTTAAGAATTAAGGAGAGTCAAATGGCTAAAGCTGCACTCATCCAGCGCGAACTCAAGCGCGACAAATTGGCTGCCAAGTTTGCAAAGAAGTATGCTGAATTTAAAGCAACAGCTTCTGATGTGAGCAAGTCACCCGAAGAGCAAATGGCTGCGCGTTTGGGCTTGAACAAGCTCCCACGCAACGCCAATCCACACCGTCAACGTAACCGTTGTGGCATCACAGGCCGCGCACGTGGCACCTACAGCCAATTCGGCTTGGGTCGCATGAAAGTGCGCGAGATGGCTTTTGCTGGAGAAATCCCCGGCATGACCAAGGCCAGCTGGTAAGCGAAAAGGAAAACAAACATGAGCATGAGTGATCCTATCGCCGACTTGTTGACGCGCATCCGTAATGCGCAGATGGTCGCCAAAACAACCGTGTCGCTGCCAGCTTCCAAGCTGAAAGCGGCAATCGCCCAAGTGTTGAAAGACGAAGGCTACATCGATGGGTTCAAAGTAACCACAACCGATGGAAAGTCTGAGCTTGAAATCGCCTTGAAATATTACGCTGGCCGTCCAGTGATCGAGCGTCTGGAGCGCGTAAGCCGCCCCGGTCTGCGCGTCTACAAAGGCACGGGCGCTATTCCACAAGTCATGAACGGCTTGGGCATCGCTATTGTCACTACACCGCAAGGCGTGATGACAGATCGCAAAGCACGCGCCACGGGCGTGGGCGGCGAAGTGCTTTGCTACGTCGCTTAAACGGGTAAGGAAAAATAACATGTCCCGCGTAGCAAAAATGCCAGTCACCGTGCCAGCCGGCGTGGAAGTGACGATGAATGCAGAAAAGATCAATGTTAAAGGCTCGGGCGGCTCGCTGTCGATTGCCGCTAACGCATTGGTCACTGTGAAAAACGATGCAGGCAAGCTCAGCTTCGCGCCTGCAAACGACTCTGCCGCCGCAAATGCCATGAGTGGCACGCTGCGTCAGCTCGTGAACAATATGGTTGTGGGTGTCACCAAAGGCTTTGAGAAAAAGCTCAATTTGGTTGGTGTGGGCTACAAAGCCGCCGCCGCAGGTACGAAGTTGAATTTGGCTGTGGGTTACTCACACCCGGTCAATTTCGAAATGCCAGCTGGCATCACAGTTGCCACACCCATTCCAACTGAAATCATTATCAAAGGCGCTGACCGCCAACGTGTTGGTCAAATCGCTGCTGAGATCCGTGCCGTGCGTCCTCCTGAGCCTTACAAAGGCAAAGGCATCCGTTATTCGGATGAGAAGATCACGATCAAGGA
>JAYSRZ010000281.1:0-1508 GCA_043720775.1 Variovorax sp.
GGGTTTTCAGGGTCAGATCGCAATTTCGCTGCGAAGCGTAGCGCAGCACCCGCAGGGCGAGCCGAAGGCGCGGCGAATTTGGGCTCTGACCTTGAAAACACCCGCTTCCGAATTTATCTTTTGATCGAACGAGCATGCACCTTGCTGAGTGCGGATGCCGCTCAATCGCCGCGGCGGGCGACTCACTTTCTCTTGCTTCGCCAAGAGAAAGTAAGCAAAGAGAAGGCGACCCTACTGTCTGCGTCCCTCCGCTGCGCTACGGGCAACCTGCGGTGCTCAGTCCAGCCGGGGTCGAGCTCAAACTCGCTTCGCTCAAACAATCGCTCGCCCTGATCCGTCTGGCCCTCCGCTCCTCGGCGCAGACAGAAGGGTTTGGGTCCGGATTCGGATTCGGGATCAGATCGGTCTGATATTGACGCTACTACTTTCATAGCTGCTTGCGCACGTTCTGCGTGGGCTGCAAGCCAAAAATATTTATAGCAACGACGTGCAGCCTGGTTTTTGGGGTCGGATCACAATTTCGCTGCGTAGCGAAGCGCAGCACCCGAAGGGCAAGCCGAAGGCGCGGGGAATTTGTGCTCTGACCCCGAAAACGCCCGATCCCGAATTTATCTTTTGATCGAACGAGCATGCACTTTGTCAAGTCCGGATGCCCGAGAAATGGCCTGCAGCAATTCCAGATGCATCAACGCTGCCGCTATCCAGATCACGAGGCCAACTTCGCCGGCTTTGCGGAAGTTTTATCGCTGTAAAAATTTGCAGTACATTCATTCGCAGCCCAATCCACACGCGGTTTCCGGAGGAATTTGATGCCCAAATTAAGTTGCAGCGCCCAGATTAAGCCGCAGGTTTTGCGGCATACATTCGTTAGAGCGCATACGAGCATGCAATCGACAATCGCCGCTCGCGAAACAGCGATAGCGCTCACTGCCACCAAGTCAGAAGACTTCGAGGCTCTTCTTGCATTGCGAATCGAGGCTATGCGCGAGAGTCTGGAGCGCATCGGACGGTTTGATCTAGCGCGAGCGAGAGAGCGCTTTCAATCAGGCTTCTCAATCGATCACACGAGACACATCGAAGTCGAAGGCAAACGAGTTGGGTTCGTCGTAGTCAAGCCGCAAGTCGAATGCCTGTTGCTTGATCACCTATACGTTCATCCATCCGCTCAAAGCAAAGGCATCGGTGCGGCTGTGCTCGCTCGCGTCATCGAAGAAGCCAATGTCAAAGCTCTCCCCATACGTGTCGGCGCTTTGCGAGAGAGTGATTCAAATCGCTTCTATGCGCGCCACGGTTTTGTCCTGGTCGAGCAAGGCGAGTTCGATAACTACTACGTTCGCACTGGCGAGAATGCGCTCTAACCCTTTACAGGGAGGACGTGCCCCGGCAAGCCGGGTCACGCCTCTCATCTCAAACGTTAGCGATCCAGCCGGCCCCGCCCGGACTCCGTGCCGAAGAAACTTGATTTTTTAGATCATTGATTTGTATGGCTATTTTTGAAGTTACTTAAG
>JAYSRZ010000282.1:0-1505 GCA_043720775.1 Variovorax sp.
GGGCAAGGTCACGCCAAAAGGCGAGACCACGCTGACGCCTGAAGAGAAATTGCTCCGTGCGATCTTCGGCGAAAAAGCCAGCGATGTGAAAGACACCTCTCTGCGCGTTGATCAAGGCTCACAAGGCACCGTGATTGATGTGCAGGTCTTCACACGTGAAGGCATCGTGCGCGACAAGCGTGCGCAGCAAATTATTGACGACGAGCTCAAGCGTTTCCGCTTGGATTTAAACGATCAGCTCCGCATCGTGGAAGCCGATGCGTTTGACCGTATTGAGAAACTCTTGGTTGGCAAAGTCGCCAATGGCGGCCCGCAAAAACTTGCCAAAGGCACCAAGATCGACAAGGCTTACATGGCCTCAGTCGAGAAATACCACTGGTTCGATATTCGCGCTGCTGACGCAGATGTGGCCGCCCAACTCGAATCCATCAAAAATGCGATTGAGCAGCAGCGCCATAGCTTTGACTTGGCTTTTGAAGAAAAGCGCAAGAAGCTCACGCAAGGTGATGAGTTGCCAGCGGGCGTGCTCAAAATGGTCAAGGTGTACCTTGCAGTTAAGCGCCGCTTGCAGCCCGGTGACAAGATGGCCGGCCGTCACGGTAACAAAGGTGTGGTCTCCAAGATCGTGCCTGTGGAAGACATGCCTTACATGGCTGACGGTACGCCGTGCGACATCGTGCTCAATCCGTTGGGCGTGCCTTCGCGCATGAACGTGGGTCAGGTGCTTGAAGTGCATTTGGGCTGGGCTGGCAAAGGCATTGGCCAGCGCATTGGCGATATGTTGCAAGCCGAAGCAAAATCCGCTGAGCTGCGCAAATACATGGAAGCCTTCTACAACGCCTCTGGTCGCAAAGAAGATCTCTCCAAGTTGTCGGACGACAGCGTGCAAGAGATGGCGCACAACCTCTCCAGCGGCGCAACCTTTGCAACGCCTGTGTTCGACGGTGCTGCCGAAGAAGACATCCGTGCGATGCTCAAACTTGCTTATCCAGAAGATATTGCCAAGATCAAAGGTTTGACCGACACACGCACGCAGGCGTATCTCTCGGATGGCCGCACCGGCGAGCGCTTTGAGCGCCCAACGACTGTGGGCTATATGCATGTGTTGAAGTTGCACCACTTGGTCGACGACAAGATGCACGCACGCTCCACCGGCCCTTACAGCTTGGTCACTCAGCAACCGCTGGGCGGCAAGGCGCAATTCGGCGGTCAGCGCTTCGGCGAGATGGAAGTGTGGGCGCTGGAAGCTTATGGCGCGGCGTACACCTTGCAAGAGATGTTGACTGTGAAATCAGACGACGTGCAAGGCCGCACGAAAGTCTACGAGAGCATCGTCAAGGGCGAGCACACCATCCAGGCAGGTATGCCTGAGTCGTTCAACGTGTTGGTCAAAGAGATTCGCTCTTTAGGCATCAACATTGAACTTGAGCGTAACTAATCGATAAGGAACACAGACATGAAATCTTTACTCGACTTATTCAAGCAATTCACGCCCGATGAGCATT
>JAYSRZ010000283.1:0-4238 GCA_043720775.1 Variovorax sp.
CACACGCAACCGCGTGGTGGCCAACACGCTGAAATCATGGCTTTGCGGGCGGCTGAAGCTGCGGGAATAAATGTTCGCGGCTCAACTGTTCACGTTAGCTTAGAGCCCTGCGCTCACCACGGGCGCACGCCGCCCTGCACTGCTGCTTTGATTGCTGCTGGCGTAGGCAAGGTGGTCGTTGCTGTTCTCGATCCGAATCCACTCGTCGCAGGCAAAGGCGTGCAGCAATTGCGCGATGCGGGCATTGAGGTGGAGGTGTTGCCGGTTGATCATCCAGAAGCTATTGCTTCGCGCGAGCTCAATATTGGATTTTTCAGCCGCATGATTCGGCGCGTGCCTTGGGTGCGGATGAAAGTTGCTGCCTCACTTGATGGCGTGACGGCTTTGGCTAACGGGCAGAGCCAGTGGATCACGGTGCAAGCGGCGCGCGATGACGGCCATGCTTGGCGCGCTCGATCTTGCGCTGTGCTCACGGGCATTGGCACGGTGATGGCCGATGATCCGCAGCTCAATGTGCGTTCCCTGCTCGATTCACCAGAGGGCAAGATTGCTGCGCCCAGGCAGCCGCATTTCGCCCTAGTAGATAGCCAGCTTGAAATTTCTTTGGATGCAAAGCTGCTAAAAACAATCGGGCAATGTGGAAAATCAAGTAGCGCATACAGCCAAGAAACTATTAATTTGATAGCGCCTCGCGCAGGATACATCTACCATTCCAGCACAAATGATCAAAAAATCAAGGCTTTAGAAGCGCTGGGCGCAAAGCTGATTTACATGCCTGAAGCTGGTTCAAGAAAAGTGGATTTAAAAGCCATGATGAGCGATTTGGCGATAAATCAAGAGATCAACGAGTTGCATGTGGAGGCAGGTTTTAAGCTCAATGGTTCGCTGCTCAGAGCAGGCTTGGTGGACGAGATGATTGTTTATCTCGCCCCGAAGCTGCTTGGCTCGGGCATGGGATTGGCGAATTTGTCCGAACTGGCTGCTCTTAACGCTTTGCCCGCTGCGCAGGATTTGATTTTTCAATCCGTGGAGCTGTTGGGCGGCGAAGGCCAAAATGACCTGCGCATCATCGCTCGCGTTCGCGGACGTGACAGTTTTTAAGCCGATTCACACGCTTTAGATCGCCCTGCCCGCGCCAACTCGGGCAAACCCTGCGAAAATCTAAGTATGTTCACCGGAATCATCACCGGCATGGGGCGCATCGTCGCTATCCAAGCCCTCGGCAGCTCTTTAGACCACGGCAAGCGGCTTACCCTTGCGCCGCCTGAGGGCTACTTGCATGACGTGGGGCTGGGAGACAGCATTGCGCTGAACGGCGCTTGCATGACGGTGACGACGCTGGATTTGGCAGCGCAGCAATTTACGATTGATATCAGCCAAGAATCACTCTCCAAGACGGCAGGGCTGGATGCACAAGGCACGGTCAATTTGGAAAAAGCGCTTAGAGCTAATGACCGCTTGGGAGGTCACATCGTGAGCGGCCATGTGGATGGTGTCGGCCACATCAGTTTTTTTGAGCAGATCGGCGAGAGCTGGGAGCTGCGCGTGATGGCGCCAAAGATGCTTGCGAAATATCTGGCCTACAAAGGCTCGATCACAGTCAACGGCGTGAGCTTGACAATCAACTCGATCAAAGACACAAGCCAAGGCTGCGAGATCAGCATCAACTTGATTCCACACACCGTGCAAAACACCGCACTTGGCAACTTGCGGGCGGGCAGCGCCGTGAACCTTGAAATCGATACCGTGGCAAGGTACGTCGAGCGTATGCTGAGCTTAGAGAATTCAAGAAAAATCGGCACGCAAGCCATGTAGAACCTGCGTGAAGTGCTACTAAATTAATAGTGATCCAATCATCATGACCACACAACTCGCCTCCTCCCAAGCCGCTGCCAGCAACCCAGTGGGCATCTCCCCAATTGAAGACATCATTGCCCAGTTGCGCGCTGGGCGTATGGTGATCGTGAGTGATGATGAAGATCGTGAGAATGAAGGCGATTTGCTGATTGCTGCTGAGCACATCACGCCAGAAGCCATCAACTTCATGGCCAAGTATGGCCGTGGCCTCGTTTGCCTCACGCTCACCAAAGAGCGCTGTGAATTCTTAGGCCTGCCTCCGATGGCCGTGAAAAACGGCACGAAGATGAGCACGGCGTTTACCGTCTCGATTGAAGCCGCCGAGGGCGTGACGACAGGCATCTCCGCTGCTGATCGCGCGCGCACAGTGCAAGCCGCCGTGAGCAAAGCATCAAAGGCTACCGATCTCGTGCAGCCCGGCCACATCTTCCCTCTGCAAGCACAAGATGGCGGCGTGTTGATCCGCGCCGGTCACACCGAAGCAGGCTGCGATCTGGCCGCATTGGCAGGCTGCATGCCAAGCGCCGTGATCTGCGAGATCATGAAAGACGATGGCACGATGGCGCGCATGCCGGATCTGCAAACTTTCGCGGCTGAGCACGGCCTCAAAATCGGCACGATCGCCGATTTGATCGAATACCGCAGCCGCACGGAAAGCTTAGTCGAGCGCGTGGGTGAGCGCATGATGCAAACCGCTTTTGGTGAATTCAAAGCGATTGCTTTTCAAGACAAGCCCAGCCAAGGTGTGCATCTGGCGCTCGTCAAAGGTTCGTGGGATGAGCTAGACGCGATACCCGCTCGCGTGCATGAGCCGCTCTCGGTGCTCGATGTGTTGCAAACGAAGAACCCGATCCATAGCTGGAGCCTGCACGAGAGCTTGAAATACTTGCAGCAGCAAGGCCGAGGCGTGGCGGTGCTACTCAATGCAGGTGAGAGCGCTGAGCAATTGCTCTCTCAGTTCGAAGGCCAAGCCCGCCCCAGCAATGGGCCTGAGCGTGGCCGCATGGACTTGCGCACTTATGGCATCGGTGTGCAGATCTTGCGCGATATCGGCGTGCGCCGCATGATGCTGATGGGCAAACCACGGCGTATGCCAAGCATGGCGGGGTATGGGGTGGAGATTGCTGGGTATATTGCTAATCAATCACACTCAACTAGGTAACGCGAAAAGCGCGAAAAAGACGCGAAAAACGCAAAAAAATTCATCTTAAAAATAAATCATCAAGATGTTTTCACTCCTCAAAAATATCAACTATCAGTTTTCTTTTTTCGCGTTTTTCGCGTACTTTTAGCGTTTTTCGCGTTACCTAGTCAAACACACTTTAGAAAGCATCAAAATGTTCGGCGCAGAAATTGGCAAAGCCAAAGACAACCTCCTCGACGGTCGCAAGCTCTATATCGGCATTGTGCAAGCGCGCTTCAATGAAAGCATCACGAATGCACTGACAGCGGCATGTCTTGCTGAGCTGGCCAAGCTGGGCGTGAGCGAGAAGCATATTGACCACTACACCGTGCCTGGCGCGTTGGAAATACCAGTAGCGCTGCAAGCTTTGGCCGAGAAGAGCCAATACGACGCATTGATCGCCTTGGGCTGCATCATTCGCGGCGAAACATATCACTTCGAACTCGTAGCCAATGAATCCGGCGCCGCCGTGACGCGCATCGGCTTGGATTACAAGCTGCCTATTGCAAATGCGATTTTGACGGTAGAAAACGCCGCGCAAGCCGTTGCCCGGCAAACTGAAAAAGGCACTGATGCGGCTCGCGTAGCAGTAGAAATGGCCAATTTGCTCAACGAACTGGCTTGAAGCTCCGAAACCACTTAGGGCACTTTTAAAAAGAATTTTTATGCATGATGAGCCTGTAACCCAAACCAAGACTGCGCGAAGCGCTCCTAAATCAATAGCAAAGCGCAACGAATTCATCAGCAAAACCGCCATGCGCGCAGCGCGCACACGCGCTCGCGAGTTTGCGGTGCAGGGGCTGTATCAGCATCTTGTGGGCCAGCAAACCACTGACGAGATTGATGCTTTCACGCGCGATTTGCAAGGCTTCTCCAAAGCTGATTCCGTGCACTTTGATGCTCTTTTTCGCGGCTGCATCGAGCAAAGTGCAGCCTTTGACGCGCTGATTGAGCCGTATTTGGATCGCCCGTGGGCAGAGATCTCGCCGATAGAGCATGTGATCATGTGGATGGGCGCGTATGAATTCAAGCATTGCCTAGATGTGCCTTGGCGCGTGATCATCAATGAATACATTGAGCAAGAAAAGGCCTTCGGCGGTACGGATGGCTTCAAATACATCAATGCCGTTTTGAACAAACTCGCGCCGCAGTTGCGAGCCGCTGAAGTGGCTGCTGATCTGAAAGATTGAACATCCGG
>JAYSRZ010000284.1:0-1502 GCA_043720775.1 Variovorax sp.
GTTGACTTGCGCATCGGGCACTTTGGAGACGACATTGGTCAAGATGCCCATGATGTCGGTCATTTTGCTGACATCGCCTTGGCGGGCAAACATCTCGGGCGCAATCGCGTAGTAGCCCATTTTTGCGAAGCGGCGGCACATGTCTTTGATGTGCTCATGCACGCCGAAGATTTCTTGCACGACGAGGATCACTGGGCAATCAACTGCGTTGGCAGGGCGAGCGACATAGCCGGGGATCTCGCCATCGGCGACTTTGATTTTCACTTCGCCTGCTGCGAGGCCTTGGGTGTCGGTGGTGATGGCTTGCGCGAGCACGGGGTTGGAGGCTACTGCGAAGCCGGTGGCTAGCGTGGTGACGGCGAAGAAGCTGCGGCGCGTCGTTCCGTTGTTATTGCCTGTGCTTGTGGTTTCGACTGGGTTGGCGAAGTCGATGGCTTTTAACCCGTAGTCCATGAGTTTCATATGCGTTCTTTCGGTTGGGCGCGGGGGAAGGGCGTCTGTTGCAACGAATCAGTTGCCGCAGACGGATGAGTGTTGGCGTAATGACGCATTAACGGTGTATGGCAGGTTCGCCACTGTTCATGCATTACTCGCCATCACTCATGTCAGAATACGCTGCATGAATATCGCGATTCTTGCTTTCGATGGTTGCTTGAGCTCGTCTGTGCTCGGGATGTCTGATTTGTTTTGGATGGCTTCGCTATCTGGCGAGCGGCAACGTATGCCGAGCGAGCAGGGCGCGAATAAGAAACCGCTGAAGAATTCTGCGCATCAGGGGCATGACGAACTACACACCTTCATCGTCAGCACCGATGGCAAGCCATTAACGGATGGCCGAGGGCGCAGTTTGCCGGTCGATGCGGGCATCCATGATTTGCCTGCGCTCGATGCCGTGCTTCTGCCCGGCCTCGTACCCGATGCGAACGGCATGCCCCCGCGAAGCGACGCAATGGTTAAAGCAGGAGATTGGCTAAGAAAGCAGCATGCGCATGGCGTGATGCTGGGCGCGTCTTGCGCGGGCGTGTTTGTGTTGGGCGAGGCCGGCCTGCTCAATGCGAGGCGCTGCACGACCACTTGGTGGCTGCATGAAGCGCTGATGCAGCGCTTCCCCAAAGCTCGCGCCGCATGGGCTTCTGGCTTAGTCGAAGACAACAAAATCGTCAGCATTGGCGGCCCCATGTCTTGGGTGGATTTAGCGCTTTACACAATTGGCCAATTGCTCGGGCCCGAAGCCGCCACCGAGACGGCAAATTTCGCCGTGATCGACAACACGCCACTCACGCAAGCCGTCTATGCGCCTAAGCGCTTCATCGAGCAAAGCTCGCCATTCCTGCTCGACGCAGAGCAAGCCGTGCGCGCAGCAGGCGTGGGGTTGACGACCATCGCGCTAGGCAAAACGCTAGGCATCAGCGAGCGCACCTTGCATCGCAAGCTCAAAGCCACAGCAAGCGAATCCCCCAAAACATTTGTCACGCGCATCAGATTAGAAAGCGCGAAAGCCT
>JAYSRZ010000285.1:0-1498 GCA_043720775.1 Variovorax sp.
CGGCTGATACCAAGGCACATCAGCGCGCGTGCCGTAGCGGCGCACGCGGATGTTGGCTTGCTCGCCGTGGCCTGCAAAGTTTTCCATGTGGCATAGGCGTGAGCAGTATTCGCCGATCAAGGCGCTGGCCTCGTTCGTGGTGACTTTTTGGTAGGTGCAGGTCTTGAGGAATTTGCCCACCCACAGGCCGCCGGTGTATCGCGCGGCTTTGTTGGTCGGCAGCGTATGGTTGGTGCCAATCACTTTGTCTCCGAAGGCCACATTGGTGCGCGGGCCGATGAAGTGTGCGCCGTAGTTTTGCATGTGGGTGGCAAACCAATCGTCTCGATTTGTCATGATTTGCACATGCTCTGAGGCCAGCTCATCGGCCTTAGCGAGCATCTCTTCATAGGTGTCGCAAACGATGATTTCGCCAAATTCCGCCCAGCTCAGCGCAGCAATCTCAGCAGTAGGCAAAATCTTGAGCTGGCGTTCCACTTCTGCAATGGTGTCTTTGGCCAGCTTCTCGCTGTTGGTGAGCAGCACAGCAGGAGAGGTTGGGCCATGCTCGCCTTGGCCGAGCAAATCGACTGCGCAGATCTCGCCATCGACCGTTTCATCTGCAATCACCAATGTCTCGGTGGGGCCAGCAAACAAATCAATGCCCACGCGGCCATAAAGCTGACGCTTGGCCTCGGCCACAAACATATTGCCCGGACCCACCAACATGTCCACAGGCGCTATTGATTGCGTGCCAATGGCCATAGCGGCCACGGCTTGTACGCCACCCAGCGTGAGAATTTCATCTGCGCCCGCAAAATGCATGGCGGTGACAATGGCTGGATGCGGCGAGCCATGAAAGGCTGGCGCCGTAGCCACAATGCGTTGCACGCCCGCCACCTTGGCAGTCAACACGCTCATGTGTGCCGAGGCGATCATGGGGTATTTACCGCCGGGCACATAGCAACCCACGGCGCTCATCGGAATGTGCTTGTGCCCCAAAATCACGCCTGGCATGGTCTCGATTTCTACCTCCTTCATGCTGTGAAGCTGAGCGGTCGCAAACGTGCGAATTTGTTTTTGTGCAAACTTGATGTCTTCCGTCTCACGCGCAGAGAGCGATTTCACAGCCTTTTCGATATCAGCCTGCGACAAACGGAAATCCGCCGGATCCCAATTGTCGAATTTCTTGCTGTATTCGCGCACGGCTTCATCGCCACGCGCTTCAATGTCTTTCAAAATGCCTTCAACGGTGGCGCGCACCTTGGCATCTGCATCAGATTTGGCTTGCGCATCTTTGCCGCGCTTGAAATATCGGATCGTCATAGTTTGCTCTCCATGATTTGCATACGAATGCATGATAGGAGGTTTGTCTCTACAGATAATTCGTAAAAACCCTTGAACCAAGGCGCTGTCATCACCCCTGTCTGAAATATCTACGGCCAAGCTTGATTGCATTGCATAGGTTTGCAATAATTGCGGTATGCAACACCTTCAAGACGCAAAAAAACTGGTTTGG
>JAYSRZ010000286.1:0-1496 GCA_043720775.1 Variovorax sp.
GCGACGGGCTGGACAATATCTTTGACACAATTTGTCACTTAAATCGTGCGCGATATTCGGCGTTTTCGTTGCTTGAATTTGATGGCATTGGCGACATTCTCGACTCCTTATTTGCATCACTCACAAGCGACCGCGCGGCATATTGCGATCTTGTCGCTGGGCCGATTCCAGGCGTTTCATCTGATGATTTTTGGTCTGAGTCTGTTTGGGCAGATTGGCAATCTCGTTACGCGGTGGCTGATGAGCAGTGCATATCTGTGGACGCGGCAATCGCGCGTTTCAGAGCAAATAATGACGTTTGACGCTTGGAAGAGGAAGTATTGTTATGACTGATATTAACGCGAATATTCACACCGACGGCAGAAAGATTGCTCGCTGCACAAATACTAGAGAAATGCAAATTGCAATTGATAATGGTCATATTGCTCATTTAATTTCTGGAACTGCGTTTGTTACGGTTAATGCTGGAAATTCAACTATTTGGGCGTCTGGCACTGCGACGATCAGCGGCGTGAGGGCGTCTGGCACTGCCACGATCAGTGACGTGCGAGCGCATGACACTGCCACGATCAGCGGCGTGCGAGCGTATGGCACTGCCACGATCAGTGACGTGCGAGCGCATGACACTGCCACGATCAGTGACGTGTGGGCGCATGACACTGCCACGATCAGTGACGTGCGAGCGCATGACACTGCGACGATCAGCGGCGTGCGAGCGTATGGCACTGCCACGATCAGCGGCGTGAGGGCGTCTGGCACTGCGACGATCAGCGGCGTGCGAGCGTCTGGCACTGCGACGATCAGTGACGTGTGGGCGCATGACACTGCCACGATCAGTGACGTGTGGGC
This sequence comes from Variovorax sp., assembly GCA_043720775.1. GTDB lineage: Bacteria > Pseudomonadota > Gammaproteobacteria > Burkholderiales > Burkholderiaceae_C > JANMDU01. Next base: position 850 of record JAYSRZ010000286.1, read on the forward strand.
GCATGACACTGCCACGATCAGTGACGTGCGAGCGCATGACACTGCGACGATCAGCGGCGTGAGGGCGTCTGGCACTGCCACGATCAGTGACGTGCGAGCGTATGACACTGCGACGATTAGTGAATTTGCTTGGCTGTCTTCAACCCTGATCCCTGATTCTAGTTTACCTTTCGTCGCATACCGCGCTCCGTCATTAGATCAGGCGCGCGTCGCTATTTGTGAAGTTGCTGAATTTGTTAAGAATGACTTGGCGGCGTTTGAAATGAGTAAGTGGCATTCAAACTGTTTCGACCCAATTATGAATGATTATCCATGTGGCACAACTCATTGCATGGCAGGCGCGGCTATCGCGCTAGCAGGTGATAAAGGACGTAGATTAGAAGCTGTTTTTGGTTCAGCTTTTGCAGGTGAGCTTCTTCTAGGCTCCGAAGCCGCTGCCAAGTTTTATGCCAGCAAAGATGATGCTTTGGCTTTTTTGAACGACAAAATTGGGGAGCAAGCATCATGAGGATCGATCCTAGAACGCAATGCGACCAAGATGTGGTGACACATCGGTTTTACGCTGATTTGCGGGATGCGCGGGAGCGTCGCGTTAGCTCCAGTCATCAAAGCTCCGAAGGCGTGTTCACAATGGCTATGGCTGGCAC
>JAYSRZ010000287.1:0-4216 GCA_043720775.1 Variovorax sp.
AGCGGCCACTTCTGCGTCGAGGCGCAGAGGCTTGGACGCAGGTGGTGGTGTGTTGGCAGATGTGGCGGGCTCGGTCATGCATCCAGCATAACGCAAGAGAGAAGCATGCGCGTTGACGGACGTTACGGCGTGTTGCTCAAACAGCAGCCCGTTTGCTGAAAATTTGGGTCATAGAGTTGGCGTTGACTTGAATCTCATCCAGGCTCGCCAGATGCTACAAGAGGGCTACCGAGCACCGAAAACTCACGCTTGCGACGATACAATATTTCTGGTTGCTGGTCTCTGACGGGCTGCTACAACTCATCAACACTTGGAGAAAATTATGTCATCGCTTAGCATATCCACACTCGCCGCCGCATTTGTCTTGGCCGCCTCATCTCTGGCTCACGCTCAGACAGCCACCAGCGCACCGCCAGCGCCAATGCCTGCAGCAGCAGCCAAAACTGAGCCAGCGCCAGCGAAAGCCACCAGCGCCGAAGCCTCTGAAGGCAAGATTGCGTACTACGGTGGCAAATTCAACGGTCGCAAGACCGCCAACGGCGAGCGCTTCAACGCGGGCGCGATGACGATGGCACACAAAACCCTGCCCTTTGGCACGATGGTGAAAGTCACCAACTTAGCCAACAAACGCAGCGTGACGGTGCGCGTGAACGACCGCGGCCCTACCACGCCGGATCGCGTGGGCGATCTCACCTTGGCAGCTGCCCGCAAGATCGGCATGCTGCGCTCGGGCGTGGTGCAAGCCAAGCTGGAAGTCGTTGGCAGCGCCAAGGCCGGCAAAGCAAGAAAAGCCAAGAAGGCTTAATTTAACTCAGCACATGCCCGGAATTAATCGGGCATTACTTGCTATGTAAAACATAGCAAGTAATGAGTTTACTCAAGCACCACAGGCACGCGTTGCGCAAGAGCGCACATCAGCTCATAGCCAACCGTTTGCGCTTGAATGGCCACTTCATCGATGCAGAGGATCGCGCCGTTGGCAGCTTTTCCCCAAAGCGTGACATCGCTGCCGATGCCTGTTTGTGGCAAATCGGTGATGTCCACCGTGATCATGTCCATGCTCACTCGACCTACCGTGCGTGAGCGTTTGCCATCGATCAACACTGGCGTGCCTTGCGCGTTGGCGCCTTGGGCGATGCGCGGATAGCCATCGGCATAGCCGCAGGCGACGATGCCGATGCGCATCGGTTTCTCAGCCACATAGGCTGAGCCGTAGCCAATACTGTCGCCACCGATCAATTCTTGTGTTGCAATGATTTTTGCTTGCAGCGTCATCGCGGGCAGCAAACCCCAATGCGCTGCGTCGTGCTCGGGATAGTCTGTGGAGCTGCCGTATTGTGCGATGCCGGGGCGAATCCAATCGGTGCGCAAAGTCTCGGCGTTGTAGCGAAGAGTTGCAGCGCTGTTAGACAAGCTGCGCTCGCCTTGCAGATCATGCGTGGCTTCATTGAAGGCGGCGAGTTGATGCGTGATGCCGTCTTTGCCAAAGCGCTGGGCATCGGCATCAGAAAAATGCGTCATCAGCGTGATCTCATCGACTTGCGTGAGCGCGTTCAGCCGTGTGTAGGCGCTGCGGTAGCTACTAGGTTTGAAGCCGAGCCGGTTCATACCGGAATTCATTTTGAGAAACACGCGATGCGGCTCGTGCGTCTTATGCGCGGCGAGCCAATCGATTTGATCATTGTGATGCACGGTGTGCCAGAGGCCCAGGCGCGAGCATAGCTCTAAATCGCGCGGCTCAAAGCAGCCTTCCAGCATCAAAATCGGCCCACGCCAGCCAAGGCTTCGCACACGTTGAGCTTCATCAAAATCCAGCAGCGCAAAGCCATCAGCCCCGCGCAATCCTTCAAACGCTCGCTCAATGCCGTGGCCATATGCATTGGCTTTTACCACCGCCCAGACCTTGGCATCCGGGGCGGCAGCGCGGCAACGATCTAGGTTGTGACGCAAAGCGGCAGTGTGAATGGTAGCGAGAATAGGACGTGTCATACAGACGGGGCATAGAAATTCAGAATGTACAGTTTAGTGAATTGTCAAGCGGGGCATGCCTAGTTTAGTGCTTTGCAGGAAGTAAAGAATTGCATACCGCGCATGCTATAAACCCGAGTCACTTCAATTTTTGAGTCATTATTCCCTTGAAACGCGGTTTTTACACCATTATGTCGGCGCAGTTTTTTAGCTCGCTGGCCGACAATGCTTTGTTTGTGGCCGCTGTGGAATTGTTGCGCACGGGCGGCGAGCCCGAATGGCAACGCGCCGCGCTCGTGCCGATGTTTGCGTTGTTCTATGTAATTCTTGCGCCTTTCGTGGGCGCGTTTGCCGATTCCATGCCCAAAGGCAAAGTCATGTTTATCAGCAATGCCATCAAGGTGGTGGGCTGCTTGATGATGTTGTTTGGTTCGCATCCGCTGCTGGCGTATGCGGTCGTTGGCCTTGGCGCGGCGGCCTACTCGCCTGCAAAGTATGGAATTTTGACGGAGCTTCTTCCCTCCTCGCAACTTGTGAAAGCCAATGGCTGGATTGAAGGGCTCACGATCGGCTCGATTATTTTGGGCGTCCTGCTAGGCGGGCAGTTGGTGGGCTATGCCATTTCAACGCGTTTGCTCTCCTTTGATTTTCCAATTTTCGAAACTGGCATTGACACTGCACCTGAGGCTGCGATTTCGTTGCTGATTTTTATCTACGCATTGGCTGCATGGTTTAACACCCGCATCCCGGATACTGGCGCGGTAATGCGCCCCATGCCAAAAAATCTGCTCACACTCGTGCCTGATTTCTGGCAATGCAATTCAGCCCTGTGGAAAGACAAGCTCGGCCAAATCTCGCTCTCCACCACCACGTTATTTTGGGGCGTGAGCGGCAATTTGCGCTACATCGTGCTGGCATGGAGCGCCGCCGCCTTGGGCTACAGCACCACGCAGGCTTCATCCCTGGTCGGCGTGGTGGCGATTGGCACGGCAGTCGGTGCGGTGATCGCCTCCATGCGCATGAAGCTGGAGCACGCCACGCGTCTGATGCCGCTGGGCATTGCGATGGGCTTGTTGGTGGTGCTGCTTAATTTCATCAGCAATGTGTGGGTGGCTGCGCCGTTCTTGATTTTGCTGGGCGCAATTGGCGGCTTTCTTGTCGTGCCGATGAATGCGCTCTTGCAGCACCGTGGCCACAACCTCATGGGTGCAGGCCGCTCGATCGCTGTGCAGAATTTTAATGAGCAGGCTTGCATTTTGTTTCTGGGCGCGTTCTACACGCTCGTGGCTACAGTGGATTGGTCAGAGTTTGCGATTGCTGAGACTTTGGGGCTGGACGATATGGAGCCAGAGCATCTCTCGGCTTATCTGGCCATCACTGCATTTGGTGTGATCGTGGCTGGCGTGATGTGGCTGATCAAGCGCTGGCATGCCAGCAACCAAGTGCACCATGCCGCTGAGCTGGAGCGCTTGCTGGCCATTGCGCGCAACGACAACGCGCACGGTTGATTTGCGCTCTTTCTCAATTAACACCGTGAGCGCCACATCACTTGCCGTGCTCGGCTTGATCCTGAATGCTGCCGCTTGGGGGCTGTCTTGGTGGCCTTTTCGTGAGCTGCAAGCGCAAGGCTGGCATCCGCTGTGGTCAACCGCATTGATGTATGCACTGGCCGTGATCGCTGTGTCGCTTTGGCGGCCGAGCGCCTGGAGCAGCTTGATTCGCACGCCCGGCCTGTGGCTGCTCGGCATCGGCGCTGGACTGACCAATGTGGGCTTTAATTGGGCGGTGACGATTGGCGATGTGGTGCGCGTGGTGCTGTTGTTCTACATGATGCTGGTGTGGTCGATTCTGCTGGCTTGGTTGATCCTTGGCGAGCGGCCTACGGCGCGATCTCTCATGCGCGTTGCCATTGCCGTTGCAGGCGTTTTGCTCGTGCTCAAAACGGCTGATTCGCCTTGGCCGATCCCGCGAAGTTTGTCAGACTATTTGGCGCTTTTCGGCGGCTTTTGCTTTGCGCTGAATAACGCCATGCTGCGCAAGCTGCGTGATGTGCCTGCTGAGGCGCGTACGCTGGCGATGTTTGTGGGCGGCTCGTTCATGTCCTGCTTCGTGGCCAGCATCGGCGCATTCGCTGGGCTTTCGTTTTTGCCCACCATTGGTTTGCCCAGCGCACTGCCCTTTGCTGGCTGGCTATTGCTGATTGGTTTCGGCTTGTTTTTCTTAATCAGCAACATCACATTGCAATACG
>JAYSRZ010000288.1:0-1495 GCA_043720775.1 Variovorax sp.
CCGGATGCGAGTGTGCGCAGTGCGAATGGCTCAGAGAATTTTGATGAGCTGGAGTTTGAAGTTATTGCTGGGCAAGAAGCAGCACTGCTGGCCAGTCCGATGCTCGAACTTTCCACTTATGCGCTCAACGCGTCGGGGAAAAAAGTATCTGTCCGCATCGTGGGCGTCGATGCATTAACAGTGGCTGCGATTTCGCCAGCGCTGCTGCCTCGACCGAAATCTAACTCAGAGCGTTTTGCATTTTTTGCACCGCGCCAAGCGTTTTTGAATGCTTCTGCGCAAGCCGCTTTGGGCAATACGCCGCTTCGCATTGTCAATGGCAGCCGAGTTGAAACTTTGGAGGCAGCTGGCAGCATCACCGCGCCGGGCGCAGCGATCATCGTGATGGATTTAGGAGCAATGCAAGACGCTTTCGCATTACAGGGCAAGCTCAGCAGGGTTGATTTGCGAATGCGCTCTGGCGTATCGCTAGACAAGCTCAAGCTGCCAGCGGGCTTGTCAATCGCTAAACCCGAAGATGCAGGCGAGCGCACCGATCAGCTCTCGCGCGCGTATCGCGTCAACATGACCGTGCTTTCGCTTGTTGCTTTATTCACTGGCGCATTTCTTGTTTACTCCGTGCTCACGCTCGCTGTGGCCAAACGTGCGCAGCAATTGGCTTTGCTCGGCGTGCTGGGCTTGTCTGCAAGGCAACGTTTGAAGCTCGTGTTGATCGAAGCGACTGTGCTCGGCTTGGTGGGCGCAATGCTTGGCATCGCGCTGGGCACAGCGCTTGCAGCGTTGGGCTTGAAAGCACTCGGCGGTGATTTGGGCGGTGGCTATTTCTCGGGCGCTGTGCCTGCGCTGCAATGGAGCTGGGTGGCAGCACTCATCTACGGCGCATTGGGCTGGCTTGCCGCTGTGGTGGGCGCATGGTGGCCTGCACGAGCGGCGCAAACGCTGCCGCTGGCGCAAACACTGAAGGGCTTAGGGGCTGTACACGCAGTAAATGCTAAGCCGTGGCTTGCTCTGCTTTTAGTAGCGCTTGGCGCAATATTGGCGGCCTCTCCACCGGTATTTGGCTTACCAATTGCAGCGTATATCGCGGTCGGATTGCTACTGGTAGGCGGCATGGGTTTGCTGCCGTTTGGCGTGAGCTTGCTCTATGACCGACTCTCGCCGTTGGTGGCCACACATGCTTTGCCGATGCTCGCCGTAGAGCGAGCACGGCGTATGCGAGAGGTGGCCGTGGTGGCCGTCAGCGGTGTGGTGGCAGCGCTGAGCCTAGGCGTGGCGCTCACGGTGATGGTGAGCAGCTTTCGCGCTTCGGTGAGCAGCTGGCTGGATACCATGCTGCCCGCGCCGTTGTATGCGCGGCTCACCTCATCCACGCAAGCAGCGCAGGGTTTGTATTTTCCACCGGAGATGCTGCAGCGGTTAGCCGCGCTGCCCCATGTTGAGCGAGCGCAAGGCATTCGCTTGAGAAACCTGAGCGTCGATGCATCGCAGCCTGATG
>JAYSRZ010000289.1:0-4215 GCA_043720775.1 Variovorax sp.
GGTGGGTGTGCTCACGGCGATTTTGGGCGGCGCGTATTTGCTCTGGCTGATGCGATCTAAAGCGCAAAAAGAATCCATGAGCCATAAGGAGATGCTATGCTAAAAATAGCACTCCGCGCAATCAACATGTCGGCCACCCTGTCAAAACGCTTGATATTGCGCGATTTAAATGTAGATTTCACTGCGGGCCGCTGGATCAGCATCGTTGGGCCGAATGGGGCAGGCAAATCTACTTTGCTTAAAGCACTCGCGGGGCTGATTTCGTTTGAAGGTGAAGTGAGTTTGTTTGCGAAAAGTCTCAGCAGTTTGCCATCTCGCCAGCGAGCCCAGCAGCTGGTCTGGCTCGCTCAAGACGAAACCGGCGCACTGGATATGCTTGTGCAAGATGTGGTGATGCTCGGCCGCTTGCCGCAGCAAGGCTTGCTTGGCGGCATCACCGCGCAAGATGTAGAAGCTTGTACGCAAGCAATGCAGCAAACGCAAACCACCGAGTTTGCGCAGCGCCTACTTGGCGAGCTCTCTGCCGGCCAACAGCAGCGCGTTCGCCTAGCTCGCGCTCTCGCTACGCAAGCCAAAGTATTGTTGCTGGATGAGCCGCTGGCCAATCTCGATCCGCCACATCAGCTTGATTGGCTGCACGCGATCCGCAAGCAAGTCAAAAGCGGCGCAACCGTGATCAGCGTGTTGCATGAGCTGCCGATGGCTTTGCTCTCGGATGAGATGCTGATCATGCAAGGGGGAAGAGTGATGCATCAAGGCGAATGCAACGATGCTCTTACCCATCGCGCTGTGGAAGCTGTTTTTGATCAGCGCGTGCGAGTAGCAAATTTAGATGGCATGTGGACGGTTTTGCCTAGACTTGAAGTGCGCGGTGCTCAATCTTCAGGCAACGATCCATCACGCTGATCAGACCATGCGCCAAAGCAAATTCGTCGGCTGCATCGCTCACCACACCGATCTGCTGCCACAAACATTTTGCACCGATTTGCACGGCTTGCTGGGCGATCGGCAGCACGTCTTCGGAGCGGCGAAAGACGTTGACCATGTCGATGGCATCCGCAATATCTAGCAGCGAGGCGTAGCATTTCTCGCCCAGGATTTCAGAGGCATTCGGATTGACGGGGATGATTTTGTAACCATGCGATTGCATGTATTGCGCGACACCGTAGCTCGGGCGATCTGGTCGGTCTGATAAGCCGACTACTGCAATTGTGTGGCACGTGGTGAGCGCATGGCGAAGCTGAGCATCAGTCAATCTTTGCTCCTGAATACTTGACGGCCTCGCTCCATTTGCGTGTCTCGGCTGCTTCGTAGGCGTTGAGCTCGGCGGCATTCATGAATTTGGCTTGAGCGCCTGCTGCTGCGAAGCGGTCTTTCACGTCTTGTTGCGCGAGTACTTTAGCGATAGCATCTTGCAGCTTGGTGACGATAGATGCGGGCAGGGCTTTGGGCGCATAGAGCGCTACCCAGCCAGGGGTTTCGAAATCTTTGAGGCCAAAGCTTGATCCGCTCTCGGAAATGGTGGGCACACCGGGCAGCACATCGGATCGAAGCAAGCCCGCAATACCCAGCGCTTTGACTTTGCTGCTCTTGATCTGCGGGCCGCTCGATGCGATGGAGTCAAACATGATCGGCACTTGCCCGCCGATCACATCTTGCAGCGCGGGCGCAGAGCCTCTGTACGGGATGTGCGTCATAAATGTTCCCGAGCGGCTTTTGAGCAGCTCCATCGCGAGATGATTTGTCACGCCGTTGCCGCCCGAGGCGTAGTTGAGCTGGCCAGGGCGCTGCTTGGCGTATTGAATGAGTTCAGCCACGCTGTTGTAAGGCGCGCTCGGATGCGCCACGAGCACGATGCCAACGCTGGCGATGTGTGCGATAGGTGTGAAGTCTGCAGGCGTATACGGGCGCTTGGCATAAAGCAGGGGCGCGATCACTTGGGTGGAGGTGCTGCCGAGCAAAAGCGTGAGGCCATCAGCACTCGCTTGCAACATGCCTTGGCTGGCCACCACGCCGCCTGCGCCAGGTTTGTTATCCACCAAGAAGCTGCCGCCGAGCTGCGCTTGCAAGCCTTGCGCGAGCGCGCGAGCAAACACATCCGTGCCACCGCCTGCGGGGAAGCCCACCACGATTTTCACGGGCTTTGTCGGGTAGTCAGTCACTGTTTGCGCTGTAGCGGTCAATGCACTCGATGCTATTAAAAGAGAAGCACTCTGCGCAGTATATATGCCGGCTACTAGCCCTTTTTTTATGAATAATCTGCGTTGAAGAGGTGTGGAGCGCATTTGAGATCCTTGTGATGCCGTGGCGACTATTCGGAGAGAGTTTTTGGTTTGAATGCGCAGTATGCCGACACGCTGCATTTAAAGCAAAGCGGCTTGCGTGCCATGCAGACATAACGGCCATGCAAGATCAGCCAATGATGCGAATCGACGGCGTATTCCGCGGGCACGCGCTTCTCTAGCTTCGCTTCGACTTGCAGTGGATTCTTACCCGGCGCTAAGCCAGTGCGGTTGCTCAATCGAAAGATATGCGTATCGACAGCCATTGTCGGCTGGCCAAACGCAACGTTGAGCACGACATTGGCCGTCTTGCGGCCCACGCCGGGCAACGCTTCCAAAGCATCGCGTGTGCGAGGCACGATGCCGCCATGCTGCTCCACGAGGATTTTGCAAGTCTCATGCAAATGCTTTGCTTTGCTGCGAAACAAGCCAATCGTTTTCACGTAACGCTCCAAGCCTTTCAAGCCAAGCGCATGGATCGCTGCAGGCGTGTTGGCCACTGGAAACAGTTTGCGCGTGGCTTTGTTTACGCCTACATCGGTGGCTTGTGCAGACAGGAGCACTGCGGCCAAGAGCTCAAACACGCTGGTGTATTCCAGCTCCGTCACCGGCATGGGGTTGGTGGCTTTCAAGGTGGCGAAAAACGGGGCGATATTTTCTTTCTTCATCCCCCTAGTTTCGCAGAATGAAGCTAAATTTATGCACAATGGTGATATTGATTTTTACCCTTTCACCCTGGGCCTGTCGAAGGGTTCTAATGGGAATACGGTGTCATCCGTCTTTATTTCTGGAAAAAACATGCAATTTGCCGACCGCCTAAACAACGTAGAAACCTCCGCCATCCGCGAACTTTTCAAACTGCTGGGCAAGCCCGGCATCATCAGCTTTGCCGGCGGTTTTCCTGATCCTGCGCTGTTTGATGTTGAGGGCATTGCCGAATCTGCCGCCTATGTTTTAGGCAAATCTGGCGGTAATAACCCCGGCGCCGTGCTGCAATACGGCGCGACCGAGGGCTGGAATCCGCTGCGCGAGGGATTGAGTAAATTCATGGCCAACAAAGGCGGAGCTGGAAGCGACGCCAATGTCACAGTTCAACCCGAAGGCCTCATCGTCACCACCGGCAGCCAGCAAGGCTTAGATTTGCTGGGCAAAGTGATGATCAACCCCGGCGACAAGGTTATCGTCGAAGCGCCTACGTTTTTAGCCACCATCCAGTGCTTTCGCCTCTATGGCGCACACGTCATAGGCGCACCGACGGACGCCGACGGCGTGGACACCGACAAGCTGGAAGCGCTGATCGCCGAGCACAAACCCAAGCTCGTCTACCTCATCCCCACCTTTGGCAACCCCAGCGGCGCAACGCTGAGTTTGGCTAGGCGCAAGCGCGTGCTGGAGCTGGCCGTCAAATACAACACCTTGGTGGTGGAAGACGACCCGTACTGCGAGCTGTACTTCGGCAAACCACCGCCGCCATCCTTACTCGCCCTGAGCCACACCGTACCAGGCAGCCGCGACTTGCTCGCCCACTGCGGCAGCTTCAGCAAAATCTTAAGCCCCGGCCTGCGCGTCGGCTGGATGATAGCGCCCCCCGCGCTCTTGGCCAACGCCACCATGTGCAAACAGTTCAGCGACGCCCACACCAGCAACCTAACCCAAGCCACCGCCGCCCATTACTTAACCCTGAACCGCCTAGACACCGCCTTGGCCGCAGTCCGCACCACCTACGCCGAGCGCGCCAGAGTCATGGCGACAAGCCTGCGCCGCGAACTAGGCAGCGCCATTTCCTTCAATGAGCCGCAAGGCGGCATGTTCTTTTGGGCGAAGCTGACCGGGGAATCTAAAAATGCACCTAGTGCTGCATTGGGCGGCAAACTCACGACATCCACCAACGCCACAGATTTCGCCAAACGCGCGATAGACAAGTTGGTCGCCT
>JAYSRZ010000290.1:0-12274 GCA_043720775.1 Variovorax sp.
TGAGCGCGCCGGGAATGTGGCCGGCAACTGGATCGAGCGGCTCTATCTCGCCGCGAAAGCGGGCGGGTGCGCGGGCGTCGATGATCGTGTGGCTTTGCATCCGAGATGCGGTTACTACTGAATCGATAGCAGCCAGCGCAGTATCTGCGGGCGCTAATGGATACTTTTGCTTAGAAAAGTCAACTGAAAAGGTGTTTGCTCCGCTCTGCACTGCGCCACCAGAGGCCTCCCAAGCTTGCAAACCACCATCAAGCACGGCTACTTTTGTGTGCCCCATCCAATGCAGCATCCACCATGCGCGGCCGCAATAGTTGCAACCATTGCGGTCATACACGATCACCTGAGTCTCTGGCGACACGCCGAGTGCGCCAAGCCAGCGGCCAAATTTTTCGCGTGAAGGCAGCGGATGGCGGCCGCCGCTCATCTTGTCGGTGGCATCGGTTTTGTCACTCAAATCTGTATCGAGATCAATAAAAGTAGCGCTGGCAATGTGCTCTTGCTCGTAAGCCGCGCGTGCAGCGGGCGGGTTCATCAAATCGCCGCTGCAATCCCAGATTTGTAATTTATTTGAAGAAAAAAGGCTTCTATCTCCCACCAGATCTGCGAGAGCTGCTATCGAAATAAGAGTGTCATAGGTTGGCATCGTGTACTTTCGGTGTGCGTTTAATGCTCTTCAGGCGGTGTATTTGGGATCGCGCGGTTGCGCAAAATCGTGGCTGCGATGCCGCTGGCAATGATAATTAGCATACCGCCCCAAGCAATGAGCGGCAGCTTGTCGCCAAAGAAAATCATGCCTAAAGTGGCTGCGAAGACGATTCCGCTGTATTGCAAATTCGCCACCAGCCTGGTCGCGCCGCTGGCATAAGCGCGCGTCATGCAAAGCTGGCCTGCAGAGGCTAAAAAACCAATCGGCAAAATCCACAAAGCATGTGATGCGCTCCATGGAGAAAACCCTGTGAACACGCCGCCGCATAGGCCAAACACAGCAGAAGCCACCGCAAAATAACACACCACCCGCGCCTCTGGCTCGCCCGCTCTTGATAGCGCCGTCACTTGCAAATACGCCAGCGCCGCCGTGATGCCGCTCATCATGCCAATCAGCCCCGCCCAGAGCTGATTCGCTTCAAATGCTGGCCGCAAGACCATCACCACGCCACCAAAGCCAGCGAGCACAGTGGCAAACAATGCACCTTGCTTTTCCGCCTTGCCATACATCAGCGCACCGCCGGCGAGGAAGGCCGCAATCCAAATGCTGCTCATGTAATTGAGCGTCATCGCTGTGGCCAGCGGCAAATGTTGCAAGGCATAAAACCAAGCCAGCAGAGAGATCGCGCCGATGATGCCGCGCCAAGAATGCATGCCCACGCGCTGTGTTTGCAGGCCCACGCCCATCGAGCGCGCCCATGCAAACGTCAGCGCCATGCTCACCAAGCCGCGATACGCCACTAACTCCACCGCGTTGTAATGCACCGATGCAAATTTCACGCACACGCCCATGAGCGCGAAGGTGAATGCGGCGACGAGCATCCACAAGGGCTGGCGGGGTGATGTCATGTGTTGATAAGAGATTTAGCTGTTTTAAGCCGGCAGATATCGCGTAAGTCACTATTAAAATTGTAGCGTAAACAGCCACACGTCAAAGCGTAATCGAGGCAAATGCGTCGTGCGGAAATTTCATAATGTTGTTTGATCTGGTGGTGTTTGCCACCTAAATTTTTACCCATGCTTGCCCGTTTGCTAACGACAACGTCATTCACCCTGAATATGTGCTGCTTATCGGAATTACCGTCGTATTCACAGGCAAACAACTGAGAAAGGCCTTAAAAGTCCGATGTGATGGGCTATGGACCAGATTTAGTTTGCCCGTAGCTGGAGAAATAGTCTCTTCGCGGCGCCCTACTGAGCACGCGGTCACGGTCTACACAAACGCAAATTAAACCTAATTGCTTTTTTGATATAGAGCGCGGCTGTTGAGGCGCGTGAATTTGTTTGGCCTGGTTCGGAAGCACGAAAATAGGGCTATCGTGAAATTCATCACGCACGGATTTGGTGCGCAACGGAGCGTTCAAAGTACAATATATAAAATTTAACTTTTGGAGTATCTCAATGTTTCAATCGCGTGGCCGTCATCTTTTACTGACCATTTTGGCTTTGTTTGTAGTAGTTGGACAACAAAGCGCCTTTGCTTTGGAGCTTAGCGGCGTCAAGTATGAAGACACGGTGGATGTTGCGGGCGAGAAGCTGCAGCTAAATGGTGCAGGTATTCGCTATAAAACTATATTTAAGGTCTACACCATGGGTCTATACACCAGCAAAAAGGCCAGCACCCCAGAAGAAATATTGGCTCAGTCGGGCAATAAGCGCATTAGCCTGACCATGCTGCGTGAGATCGATGCAGGTGAATTAGGTCGTCTATTTACCAGAGGAATGGATGACAACAACCCGCGTGCCGATAACGCCCGAGCACTGGTTGATATCCTGCGCATGGGCCAGCTTTTCAGCGAGTACAAGACACTTAAAGTAGGTGATACCTTAGTCGTAGACTTAGTTAAAAATTCAGGCATTCAGATCAGTATCAAGGGCAAACCTGCAGGCGAGCCGTTTAAAGACCCAACATTCTTTAAATTAATGCTGAATATTTGGTTGGGTAAGTCGCCTGCTGACTGGAAACTAAAAGACGCGATGCTCGGGATTAAATAATAGCTAAGTTGTAGCTCTGCTTGCTCGTTAACTACTGATTTAGCCAGTGTAAAGAATCTACAGCTCTTAAATACACATGGATTAAGCGTTCATGAGGTTTGTTGTGAGCCGCATGTTGGCACACGATCGTGCCTTCGTCTGCCGCGACGTACCGACCTTCAAGCTCAGAGGCTTTCGGCCAACGCCAGTCTGAGCCCGTATCGTCATAGCGCTGGCCTAACGCGGCTGCTGCATTTTCGCGGTCGCCCTGCGTTTGTCACCCGAAAACTGTGTAAGGCGGACAACGACTCAATCCATCACTAAGCTAAGCCGCCCAATAAATCGCGCGCGGCGCGGCAGATTAAAGTCTGGAAAGTTCACCTCAGTAAGCGACTAGGTCAGCGCACGTGTGAGTAGATGCCGTGGGCGCAATGCTAAGCAGTAGCAGTGTGAGCTGCTTGCGCTAGCTCGAAAATGGTTTGCGTGTAACGTGCTTGTTAAACGATCAACTGTTTCTGCCCAAACAGTATGTGTGTCGATGGTGAATCTCCTTAAGCTGCAAATAAAAATATAGGCTTAATGCATCTCACATCCTTGTGTTTGACGTTCGTTGACAGGAGTTTGAATTAATCGACATTTGCCAGACCATCAGCGGTTTTAGTAGCTCAGCCGCTCCGGGCTAATCTCTTGCAAAATCGTTGTCGCAATCTCTTCAATCGATTTCGTCGTCGTCGAGAGCCAGCGAATCCCTTCGCGCCGCATCATGCTCTCCGCCTCAGCCACTTCCATGCGGCAGTTCTCGATCGATGCGTATTTTGAATTCGGCCGGCGCTCATGGCGCACTTCATTCAAGCGCAGCGGATCAATGGTGAGGCCGAAGATTTTTTTCTTCTGTGCCTTCAAAGCTGGCGGCAACATCCCACGTTCAAAATCTTCGGGGATCAAGGGATAGTTGGCCGCTTTCAAGCCATGCTGCAGCGCCAGATAAAGCGAAGTTGGCGTCTTGCCCACACGGGAGACGCCCACGAGGATCACATCCGCCGTCTCCAGCTCCCGATTGCTCTGCCCATCGTCATGCGCCAGCGAATAGTTGATCGCCTCAATCCGGTCGTTGTAAACCTTGCTCTTAGAAATATCCGAGAAGCGCCCCACGCGATGATTCGATTTAATCCCCAGCTCTTCCTCCAGCGGATGCACAAAAGTGCCAAACATATCCAACACCTGCGCCTTGCATTCCGTCTTGATCAGCCACAGCACTTCATCATTGACCAGCGTGGTAAACACAATCGGCCGCTTGCCCTCAACTTCAGCCGTATGGTTGATCTGCCGCACCACGCCGCGGGCCTTCTCCATAGAGTCAATAAACGGCAGCCGCACATGGCGCGGCTCCATTTCAAACTGCGCAAGAATGGCATTGCCAAAGGTCTCAGCAGTGATGCCTGTGCCATCGGAGACGAAGAAGACGGTGCGGTTGGTCATAAAGAGAATTTAACCGATGTCGCAATTCTCGATCCTGCGGATCGAGCGAAAGCTGCTTTGCTCGAAATCACGCATTTGATCATGCCCGCACGACTAAGGCGTGATTGCTGGGCGCTTCGGCAAGTTGCGGGCGGCTCTGGCAACATTGCTGCAATGACAATATTAATACAAGCCTCGCCTGCTGCTTTGACTGTTTTATATGACGGGGCTTGCCCGCTGTGCCGCCGAGAGATTGCGGTTTACCAAGGCTTGCAGCCTTTAAATCCTGAGCAGACGCTTAAGTTTTCTGATGTGAGTTTGGCCAGTTGCCCGCTGCCTGCTGGCGGTGTGCGCAGCGATTATTTGGCGCGCTTTCATGTGCAGCGCGCGGATGGGCAAGTGATCAGCGGTGCGGCCGCGTTTGTTGCGCTATGGGCCACGCTGCCTGGCTGGCGGTATCTGGCTATGGCCGCACAGCTGCCGGGGGCAACGCCTGCCTTAGAGCTGGTTTACCGGGCGTTTTTGCTGGTGCGGCCTCAGATGCAGGGCATTGCGAAAGCGTTTGAAGCGCCGCGTGTTTCAAAAGAGCTGGTCGGTGATTTGCGCTCTGATCAAGCAGGCGAGACGGGTGCGGTGTGGATTTATCGCGGCTTGCTCGCTGTCTCGCGCGATGCGGGTGTGCGCGAATTTGCCAAGCGGCATTTGGTAACTGAGCAAGGCCACTTAGACAAGATCAATGCAGTGCTGTCTTGGCCTCAGCGCAGCCGATTGCTGCCGGGCTGGCGTATGGCGGGGTTTATGACGGGCGCGTTGCCTGCGCTATTCGGTCCTCGCGCCGTGTACGCGACCATCGCCGCAGTTGAAACCTTTGTTGATCAGCATTACCAGCATCAAATTGAAAAGCTGCAAGGCCGGCCGGAGCATGCCCAGCTGCTTGGCCTGCTTAAGGAATGCCAAGAAGATGAATGCGAGCACCGTGACGAGGCGCTGTGCAATAAGGCGCTACTTTCGCAGCCTTCGGGCTGGTTGCTGCGGATTTGGTGCGCGTTAGTGGGCAGCGGATCGAGTGCTGCGGTCGAGCTGGCGAGACGGGTTTAAATCTCATTTATATGCCCAAACGCACTGCGCCGAACGCTATCAAAGACATCGAAGATCTGAGCCAACTGGCCACGATCGTGCAAGACAAGCGCCTTGGCCAGCGCTCGAACGCGAAGAAAGCTCGGCGCAATCGGCACTATGAAAAACAGTTGCTTCGAAATGCGATGACGACGGGCGTGTTGCACGCGGATGCGCTTTCGCAGGAATACGATTAACGCCTGCCCCCGAGCATTCCTCGACAAGACCTTCAATCAATTCACATCACTCAAAGCACATCATGCTCACTCACATCAGCGATCTCATCACAGCAGCCAACGTGGGCATCATGCTGTTTTTCTCGGTGGCTGTGGCACCAACGATTTTTATGGTGTTGCCCTCCGAATGGTCTGCAGCTTATGTGCGCAAGTTTTTCCCAAAGTATTTTCTGTTTTTGGGCATAACAAGCGCGATAGCTGCCGCGTTGCACAGCGCGGCTTGGGTGCAGATCAGCCTTGGCATTTGCGCAGTAGTGTTTTTCTTCAGCGTGTTTTGGCTCACGCCGCGGATCAATCTGGCGAAAGATAACAAGGAGCACAAGACGTTTAACGTGTTGCATTACACGAGCGTGGGCCTGAATTTGGCGCAACTGGCTTTGATGATTTGGATTTTGATCAAAAGCGCACTGGCGGCATAGGCTTCGACAAGGCCTGTCCTGAGCCCGTCGAAGGGCTCGGCCCGAACGGGGCAAGTGAGTATCAAGCGCACGCGACTGCCGCCTTCAGCTTTCTGAAGGGAAATTGAATACAAACGGCCTCTTCGTCGCCCTAGAATGCTGGCATGCAAAGAGAAATCTGCTGCGCCACACCCAAGCAACAAAAAGAAGTTGTGCCGCCGCCTGCACCGGTTTTAACTTCAGGAGCTTCCCCATGTCTGCACTTTTCTCACCGACCGCTTTGGTCGTACCGTTTGAGAACCTAAGAAACAGCGATGTTGAATCGGTAGGCGGTAAAAACGCCAGCCTTGGCGAGATGATCTCGCAGCTTCCGGAGGGCGTCAAAGTCCCTACCGGCTTTGCCACTACCTCGCATGCCTTTCGTGAATTTTTGAAGCACGGTGGGCTGGATAAAAAGATCAATGACAAATTGGCTACGCTCGATACAGAGGATGTGAGAGCGCTGGCGAGCGTGGGCGCGGAGATTCGTGCAATGGTCGAAGCTCAGCCTTTTCCTGCTGATTTGCAGAAAGCCATACATGACGCTTACGCCACCTTAAGCGGCGGCTCAACGAATGCTAGTTTCGCCGTGCGCTCATCCGCTACAGCAGAAGACTTGCCCGATGCATCGTTTGCAGGCCAGCAAGAATCCTTCCTCAATGTGACGGGCATCGATGAGGTGCTGCACAAGATGAAGGAAGTGTTTGCGTCACTCTACAACGACCGCGCGATTTCGTATCGCGTGCACAAGGGCTTTGCACATGCGGATGTGGCCCTCTCAGCGGGTGTGCAGCGCATGGTGCGCTCTGATCTAGGCGCGGCAGGCGTGATGTTTACCATTGATACCGAGAGTGGCTTTGATCAAGTGGTGTTCATCACGGCGAGCTACGGGCTGGGGGAAACCGTGGTGCAAGGCGCGGTGAATCCGGATGAGTTTTATGTGCATAAGCCGATGTTGGCAGCAGGCCATTGCGCGGTGATTCGCCGTAACTTAGGCTCCAAGCTTTCGCAGATGATCTTTGCCACTGCGGAAGAAAAAAAACAAAGCGGCAAACTCGTCAAAACGATTGACGTGCCTACCGAGCAGCGCAATCGCTATTGCCTCTCCGATGCCGACGTGGAGCAGCTTGCCAAATACGCCGTGATCATCGAGCAGCACTATGGCCGCGCGATGGATATTGAGTGGGGCAAGGATGGCAACGATGGGCAAATTTATATTTTGCAAGCGCGGCCTGAGACAGTAAAGAGTCAGCAAAAAGGCAAAGTAGAGCAGCGCTACAAATTGAAATCACGCGGGCCGGTACTCGCAGAAGGCCGCGCGATTGGTCAGAAGATTGGCACAGGCCCTGTGCGCCTCGTGCATTCGATTGCGGAGATGGATCAAGTCCAACCCGGCGACGTGCTCGTCACTGACATGACGGATCCGAACTGGGAGCCGGTAATGAAGCGCGCCTCAGCCATCGTGACGAACCGTGGCGGGCGCACCTGCCATGCGGCAATCATCGCGCGCGAGTTGGGCATCCCAGCTGTGGTGGGCTGCGGCGATGCAACTGAATTGTTGAAAGAAGGCACGTTAGTTACCGTGAGTTGTGCTGAGGGCGATACAGGCTTTATCTACGACGGCTTGCTGGACACCGAGATCACCGAAGTCCAGCGCGGCACGATGCCCGAGATCACCACCAAGATCATGATGAACGTCGGCAACCCGCAGCTCGCTTTTGACTTCGCGCAAATGCCCAACCAAGGCGTGGGCTTGGCGAGGCTGGAATTCATCATCAACAACAACATCGGCGTACACCCAAAGGCCATTTTGGATTACCCGGCGGTGGATGCTGATTTGAAGAAAGCTGTGGAGAGCGTCGCGCGCGGCCATGCTTCGCCTAGAGCCTTTTACGTGGACAAAGTGGCGGAGGGCATCGCCACGATTGCAGCGGCCTTCTGGCCCAAGCCGGTGATCGTGCGCCTCTCGGATTTCAAGAGCAATGAATACCGCAAGCTAATTGGCGGCTCGCGCTACGAGCCCGAGGAAGAAAATCCGATGCTCGGCTTTCGAGGAGCAGCGCGCTATATCAGCGCCGATTTCGGCGAAGCCTTTGCAATGGAATGCGAAGCCCTGCGCCGCGTACGAAACGATATGGGATTAACGAACGTCGAAATCATGGTGCCCTTCGTGCGCACTCTGGGGCAGGCGAAGGCGGTGAGTGAGTTGCTAGCGAAGCAAGGTCTCGCGCGAGGCTCTATTCCCAAAGGTGTTGCGGGTGACGCTCCTAAATCAATAGCGTCTCACGCAGATTCTATGCCGGCTAGTGGCCAAAATGGCTTGAAAAATACTTCTTCAGCACTTCGCCACATCATGATGTGCGAAGTCCCAAGCAACGCCATCCTCGCTGCGCAATTCCTCGAATACTACGACGGTTTCTCCATCGGCAGCAACGACCTCACCCAGCTCACTCTTGGCTTGGATCGTGATAGCGGCCTTGAGCTACTCGCCAAAGATTTCGATGAACGTGACCCCGCCGTCAAAGCCATGCTCTTAATGGCGATCAACGCTTGCAAAGCGCAAGGCAAATACGTCGGCATCTGCGGCCAAGGCCCCAGCGACCATCCCGATTTTGCGCAGTGGTTAGCAGATGAAGGCATCAGCTCAATTTCGCTGAATCCAGATACGGTGGTAGCAACTTGGAAAGCTTTGGCCGGATAGAGCAGCCGATTAAGGTGCTACTGCCTGCCACCGCATCAGCAGCGTCTTCTCATCTTGTGAAACGAGCTTGAAACCCAGCCTCTCGTAAAGTCGTCTGGCTGGGTTGATGTGAATGACTCTGAGCCCTAGCGGTTTTGCAACTGCCTTCGCATCATGTTGCAAAGACTCAATTACGAGACTGCCGATACCTTGCTGGTGATACTTTGGCAGCAAAAAAATAGTACGCAGATAGTGCTGCTCAGCATTTTTTTCCAGCAGCAACGCTCCAGCATTTCCGCCATGCACTTTGATCAGTTGAAAGTGCGCAAGATTTTTCTCGACCAGCAAGCCCTTGCGCTGCGCCTCCTCATCCCAGCCCCAGGCCCATTGCACGTACTCTTTCATCGAGGCTTTAAAGGCCTCGAATATGAAGTCTTGATCTGTTCGTTTCGCTGAAAGCAACTCAAGGATGGGTGTAGTTTGACTTTTCGGCAACGCCCTTTCGCGAGCCTCGATCATTGCCAATTGAGTGACTAAATTTGGTGTGATTTGGATGGTCATTTGATGACTCTCAGCTGAACCCAACAACACTACTCACTAAAAGCCAAACCTTTTGCAAATCTGTGTTTGATACAAATTCGCCCGTGCAAGTTGTCCCCCGCGCTTGCCAATCCAGATTCTTCAAATGATCACTCAACACCACTCCTTTGACTGATTTGGTTTGAATCGGCACTTCAAAAGGATAGCCTTTGACCTTGGATGTGACCGGGCAGACGAAAGCTCGGCCAACGCGTTGGTTGTAAACAGTCTGGGAAACAACCAGTGCGGGTCGGCGACCCGATTGTTCATGGCCGCTTTGTGGATCGAAGTCAATCCAAATGATTTCGCCTTGCGCGGGAGCTTGCGCAGATACAGCCTTTTGCGCGGGCTTCGCACGACTTACCATGCTTCGCTGCCTTGCTGTTTGCCCCAGGAAACATCGGATTCGTCGGGCATGTTTTCGGCTGTGACTTGAGCGAGCAGCATATCTAGATCAGGACGCTGGAGTACAGGGCGCATGATGATGCTGCCATCTGTGCCATTTTCAAAACGAATGGTCTGGCCGATTTTTAAACCGGATTGCTTGACCAAAGGCGCCGGTATGCGAAGCGCGGTGGACTTTCCCCAGGCGGAAAGGGTGGCTTCGAGAGTTTGCATAATAATATTCAAGATAATGAGATATCTCGAATATTAAAGCAATCCTGAATTCAGGTCAAGCTTGCAGCGCGCTCCACATTTCCTTGTCGCGCGCCGCCGTCCAGATGCGCGGATTTTTGATGCCACTGGCTTCGTCGTAGGCGCGGCTCACGTCAAAGGGCAGGCAATGCTCGTAGATGAAGACGTGGCCGAAGATGGGATCCATCGCTTTGCGGGTGTGCGCCATGGAATCTTTGAGATTGAGTTTTTGTGCGACCGCTTCTTGGCCGCATTGATAGAGCGTCTCGACCCAGCGCTTGGTGTAATCCAGCGCTTTATGCACATTGGCTTTGCCTTTCATGGCTTCGCCTCTGCCGGGGACGATGTAAGTCGCTTCTAGTTTACGCAAGGCTTCAAGCGTGGCAGGCCACTCAGCAAGTTGTGCATCGCCGGTGTACACGCCGGCTTCGTATTCGACCAAATCGCCAGAGAAGAGCACGCCTTCGGATTCGACCCAAGCAATCGTGTCGCCGCGCGTATGCCCCATGCCGGGATGCCAAATTTCTACGACCACGCCGCCTAAATTGATGGACAAGCTGCCTTGCCTGCCGGGCTTGCCATCGCCGATCACCATGCTCGGCCATGTGAGGCCGTGGATACTGTCTGCACCTTGGAAGAGGCGAGGGAAGCGCTCGATCTCGCTTTGCATGTCTTGCGCGCCGCGTTCGCGGATGAGCTCTAGCGTGCCTCGGCTAGCTATGATTTCAGTAGCACCTTCCGCAATATATGCGCTGGCTCCGAGCACGCGGACTGCATGGTAATGCGTGAGTAAAACGTATTTGATGGGTTTGCTGGAGACAGTGCGAATCTTTTTGATCAGGTCTTTGGCCATGGTGGGTGTGGCGGTTGCGTCGCTCACCATGATGAAATCATCGCCAATGATCACACCGGAATTCGGATCACCTTCGGCGGTATAGGCCCAGCAATGGTTGCTGAGTTGCTCGAAGGTAATTTTCTTAGCGGTGAGATCGGATTGGCTGGCGAAGGCTTTGGACATGGGCTGTTCCTGTTCGGTGTTGCTTGGCTGGTTGAGAACTTAATTTACCTAATCGTAATAGATTTCGTTAAGGTGAATTCTTTGGGCCGCTGGCGTTTAGGTATTTTTCAGCATCGTAGCGCGGCTGCCTGAGCCTGCCGCCTGCGCTTGGGATGTTCCCCTCCGCTCGTGTCCCCCGCGCTGGCCTTCGGCTGGCGCTCCTCCTTTTACCTCGCTGCGAGAAACAACCCAATCGCAGGCGGCAGGCTCAGGCCGATGTGTGCTAGGGAAGTCTGAACTCCAAAACGCCAACAATAATTTAGGCAGGAATCAGTAAAGCGCGGAGATTTTTCAGCGCCTCAAACAGGCCACGAATTTGAGCCGCTGTGATTTGGGTATCTCACGAAGCGAGGTAAAGGGGGAGGGCCAGCCGTAGGCCAGCCCGGAGGACACGAGCGCAGTGGGATGCCCAAAGCGCAGTGGCTCACATTCGCAGCCGCTTTCAATGAATCGTGATCTTCAAAATCAAGAACATTTAAAGAAAATCAGCAGATAGCCGCCGTGGATACTGCGTAAGGCGCTATCGAAAGAATAGCGATTAGTTGCTAAACGCAGCAATCCCCGTAATCGCTCTACCCAAGATAAGCGCATGAATATCGTGCGTACCTTCGTAGGTGTTGACCACTTCAAGGTTCACCAAATGCCTTGCCACACCATATTCGTCGGAAATACCGTTGCCGCCCATCATGTCGCGGGCGAGGCGGGCAATGTCCAATGCCTTGCCGCAGGAATTACGCTTCAAAATCGAGGTGAGCTCGACGTTGGCGATGCCTTCGTCTTTCATTCTTCCTAAGCGCAGGCAGCCTTGGAGGCCGAGGCTGATCTCCGTCATCATATCGGCGAGTTTTTTCTGGATGAGTTGATTGGCGGCGAGCGGGCGGCCAAATTGATTGCGATCCATCACGTATTGACGGGCTCGGGCGTAACAATCTTCGGCTGCGCCGAGCGCGCCCCAAGCAATGCCGTATCTTGCTGAGTTCAGGCAAGTGAATGGGCCTTTTAAGCCGCGCACTTCGGGAAAGGCATTTTCTTCGGGGCAGAAAACGTTGTCCATCACGATCTCACCCGTGAGCGAGGCCTTCAAACCGACTTTGCCGTGGACTGCTGGAGCACTTAAACCTTTCCAGCCTTTCTCCAAAACGAAGCCGCGAATCGCGCCCTCATCGTCTTTCGCCCAAACGACAAATACGTCGGCAAACGGGCTATTGGAGATCCACATTTTGTTGCCGGTCAGCGAATAGCCGCCGGCGACTTTGCGGGCGCGGGTGATCATGCTGGCAGGGTCTGAGCCGTGGTCTGGCTCTGTTAAGCCGAAGCAGCCGATGAATTCGCCAGTAGCGAGTTTGGGGAGATATTTTTGCTTGGTGGCCTCGTTGCCAAATTCGTTGATCGGCAA
>JAYSRZ010000291.1:0-12230 GCA_043720775.1 Variovorax sp.
GGCCGCCGCTTGCGCTCCTGCAAAGGTCGTCACGCTCACCATCAGCGATGTGCCCGGTGATGATGTGAGCGTGATCGCCAGTGGGCCGACGGTGGCCGACAGCAGCACATGCGCAGATGCACTGGCGATTTTGGAGCGTTACGGCATCGCCGTGCCTGCTGCAATTGATGCGGCTTTGCAAAGCGGCGCATTGGAGACGCCTAAGCCCGGCGACCCGCGCTTTGCAGGCCATGAAGTGCATCTGATCGCCACGCCCCAGCAATCGCTTGAAGCCGCCGCCGCCGCAGCCCGAGCCGCAGGCATTGAAGCCTATATCTTGAGTGACGAAATCGAAGGCGAATCGCGCGAAGTGGGCAAAGTGCATGCGGCCTTGGCTCGCGGTGCGGCTAGCGGCAAAGGCGCTTTCAAAAAGCCCTGCGTCATCTTGTCGGGCGGCGAGACGACGGTGACCATCCGCAAGCAACCCGCTGGCACAGCCAAAGGCAGAGGAGGCCGCGCCGGCGAATTTTGCATGGGCTTGGCTCTTGGCCTGCAAGGCATGGAGGGCATCTACGGCCTAGCTGCAGACACAGACGGCATTGACGGGATCGAGACCAACGCTGGCGCATTTGTGTCGCCTGATACGCTGGCTCGCGCCGCCACGCACGGCATGAAGCTCGATCAATACCTAGACCGCAACGACGCAGTTGGCTTCTTCGAGCCTTTGAATGATCTCCTCACCACCGGCCCCACACACACTAATGTCAACGACTTTCGCGCTTTGCTGATTTTGTAAAAATTTTATGCATTTTTGGCATGTAGCCTTCGTATTTACTGCGTGGAGTGCTATTGAATTTATAGTACTGGTCTGCTGATTGTTTCACGCTGCATTTTGTACCTGCGCTAGGCCGCAGGTACAAAGATTCGAGTGAAACGCCTGCAAACCAAGACCCTTCGATCCTTCGACAAGCTCAGGACAGGCGGAGCTCAGGGCGAACGGACAAGAACTATAAATTCAGTAGCACTTCACGCAGTATTCATGCCTGCTACTGGCCGATTTAGCTTAAAAACTACTTAGCGTATTGCACCAAAATCTCATTGGGCTTGATCATGCCGAGCTCGCTGCGCGCTCTGTCTTCGATCATCTCCAAGCCTTCTTTGAGATCGCGCACTTCTGAAGCGAGTTGATCGTTCGTTTGCTGCGCCGTTTTGTTTTTCGTGCTGAGATCTTGCAGCTTGGCTTGCAGTTGATTGACATGCGAGACGCTACCGCGCCCAAACCACAGCTGCGCGTGTAGAGCCACGAGGAGGGCAATCAACAGAAAGGGGACGACACGTTGAGACATCACGATACGTATTGTGCCCGGTTTTTAGCTGTATTTACAAGCTTTTTCGGCCTCTGGCCAGCGTGGATACTGCGCTTGGCGCTACTGGATTGGTAGCGCCAAGGTTCACCGCCGCCTGCGCAGCGTTGATGGCAGATTGAATAGCAGCTCTTGCTTGCGGGCTGTTTTTCCAGCAGGTGGAGCCGAGAAGCTTGGCAGCGTCACTCACAATATCTAGCGTGTTGGCTTTGGCTAAATGCGCGAGGCTCTCGATGCCCATTTGCTCCAAGCGAAACACGACGGTGGGGCCCACGCCTTTGACGGCTAGGAGGGTTTGGCGCTCAGAGATGGGGAAGGGCATGGTTTCATTCCTAGGCTTCGACAGGCTCAGCCCGAACGGGTGTGTTTATCAGCGGAGGTTGTAAAACGCCGCGCGCCCTAGATACTGCGCCACATCGCCCAAATCCTCTTCAATGCGCAGGAGCTGGTTGTATTTGGCGATGCGGTCGGAGCGGGAGAGAGAGCCTGTCTTGATTTGGCCAGCGTTTGTGCCTACAGCGATGTCGGCAATCGTTGAGTCTTCCGTCTCGCCAGAGCGGTGCGATATCACGGCGGTGTAGCCGGCGCGCTTGGCCATCTCGATGGCGGCGAAGGTCTCGGTGAGCGTGCCGATTTGGTTGATCTTGATGAGGATCGAGTTGGCGATGCCTTTGTCGATGCCTTCTTTCAAAATTTTGGTGTTGGTGACGAAGAGATCGTCGCCCATGATTTGCACTTTTTTGCCCAAGCGATCTGTGAGCACTTTCCAGCCATCCCAATCGCCTTCGGCCATGCCGTCTTCGATGGAGATGATGGGGTATTTGTCGCACCAGGCGGCCATCATGTCCACCCACTCTTGCGGGGTGAGGGTGAGGCCTTCGCCTTCGAGATGGTATTTGCCGTCTTTGAAAAATTCAGAAGCCGCGCAATCGAGCGCGAGCACGATGTCTTCGCCGGCTTTGTAGCCTGCTTTGTCAATCGCCTGCAAGACGAGTTCAATCGCTGCTTCATGCACGCCTTTGCCATCTGCCGCTTCGGTATTCGGCGCAAAACCGCCTTCATCGCCCACCGCTGTGCTCATGCCTTTGTCGTGAATGATTTTCTTGAGCGCATGAAACACTTCCGCGCCATGGCGCAATGCCTCGCGAAAGCTCTTCGCGCCCACGGGCACGATCATGAATTCTTGCAAATCTAAATTGTTATTCGCATGCTCGCCGCCGTTGATCACATTCATCATCGGCACAGGAAGCTGCACAGCATGCATGCCGCCAAAATAGCGATACAGCGGCAGGCCAGCTTCTTCCGCTGCTGCGCGCGCCACAGCCATGCTGACTGCGAGCATCGCATTTGCGCCGTGCTTGGATTTATTGTCAGTGCCGTCGAGCTCGATCAAAGTTTTGTCGAGAAACGCCTGCTCAGACGCATCAAGGCCGAGCACGGCGTTGGAGATTTCTACATTGATATGGCCCACTGCTTTGAGCACGCCTTTGCCTCCATAGCGGCTCTTATCGCCATCACGAAGCTCAATCGCCTCGCGCGAGCCAGTGGATGCGCCTGAGGGCACAGTCGCGCGGCCCATCACGCCGCTCTCTAGCAACACATCACATTCCACGGTTGGGTTGCCACGGCTGTCTAAAACTTCACGGCCTACGATATCTACGATTGCACTCATGTTTTCTCCAAAATAAATTACGAAATATATGTGAGCATCAGTCACATTGCGAATGCAGTAAAGCTGCATAAAATTTTTATTCAAATAAAGCTATTTGTAACCGCTTAAATTGACGCTAAGTAGCGCTTCAAAGCTTTCAGCTTTCAATAAACTGCCTTTGCTTCGTAAATGAAATAAGTGTAGGCGTTTGACGAAATTTACCGGTCCTGTTGGTTAGTCTTAAGCATGCAAAAGAATCAGCTTGCCTGTGCGCTAGCCATTTTTGATCTGGTTGAAGTGCGCCGCTGTTTTTTGCACAAAGCATAATGAGCTTAGCCATGAAAACATACCATAAGCCGGTATCCATTAAATTTGTGCTGTAAGCGTGAAATGATCGTCCGCTTTTAAACCAAACCAATTGCTGTAATTCGGGAATTTGATTCAGTAAATACAGCTCAATGTTGTTTAATCCAGTTCTATGATGACCTTTTGTGTCAATCATGGGAATGTGTGTAGCCGTATTTATGTCTGACCTAAAAAATACTCGGGAGCTTAACGCAATCTCATAATTTGCGTGACAAGTAGCGTTAAGAAAATTCACTTCTTTCTCAAAGTCGGAAGCAGCTATACGATGCATAAATTGTTTTGGTTTTTCGTATTTTCTATGTGGTTCGTATACGCAAACTTCAAACGTCAAGTTATTACGTCCATATTTTTCAATTATTGGAACAATTACATTTTTGTAAACGTCATTAAAAGGTAATAGATTATTCATCGATTTTTATCCCTTCTAGTAATTGATAAGTCTGCAATGCAAAGTCATCAGTCATGCCACTGATAAAATCAATAATTAAATGACAACGAGCAAGAAATTCATATACAGATCGTTCTTTGCCTTTACAACCTGACTTGTCTAGTTCTTGAATCGCTTGCTCGTAAACGCTTATGTATTTGCGCGGCAACAAACTAACTAGTGCAGCCTCCACATCAATGCTTATGTCATCCGCATCAGCCTTTGATTCGCCTTTCAACAGGGTCGAAAATCGTTGTTCCGAGCCCGTTAGGAGACAGAGATGTCGGTCGAGCAATCCATTAATTACCCTGTAAGCTGTAATTTCTCGTTTCCTCACAACTCTACTGCCATACAAATATTTCTTAGAGAAATCTTTAATAGCTAACAAAGGCCATCCACTGTCATTATGATTTTCTGCAATCAATGTTGGAAATTCATCAACGTTTCCAGCAGTTAAGCTGCCTAAATTCTTGACAGCATTTTGTACGCAATGTCGTATTAGTCTGCGAGCGATAGAAGTCCTGAGTTGAAGCATCGCGGACTGCCAACTACGTGGCACTGAATCATCATCATTTTTTCGATTTGAATCATCAAAGTAAGCCGGTATTTTTTGAATTTTCTGCTGCAGTTTTATGTCATCTTCTTCAACTAGAAGTTGTGAGGCAGCACAATTTTTTAAATGCGAGATGAACAAGTCCCAAGAAATTACACGTTTTTCAATTGCATCTTCAATGTCGCTCATGCAATAAGAAATGTCGTCGGATGCCTCCATAAAATATGCAATAACATGACGTTGCTTCGGCTTCAGATTAGCCAACTTACGGACATGATCCAACTGTTCACGTTCGGAATAAAAAACCCCAATCTTTCCCTTTGGGCGATCCTTATCTGCTGGACTCCATGGGTATTTGAGGCAACCAGCAAGCTGTGCTGCCGTTAAATTTAATCCGAATTCATCATGATTAAATTGTAGCTTTGTCACGATCCTAAAGCCTTGAGGATTTCCATCAAACTCTAAAAAGTCTTTCATTCCGATATCAAATAAGTCTGCGATAGCGCTTTGAAGTTCCTTTTTTCCAAAAAGACTCTCCTTAAAATCTTGTGTGTGAGCTTTAAACCAAGCTTTTATGGTTGTTTCGCAGAAATGACCAAAAGGAGGATTGCCTAAGTCATGCATTAAGCAAGAATTTTCAACAAACACTACGAAAGCTCGACGATCATCTTCATCAAGAAATAGACCGCTCAATTTTTTTTCACTGACTGTGAATTCAGCTAGCTGCCGTCCAACAGAAGCCACTTCTAGAGAATGCGTTAGCCTTGAACGAATTGCAGCATTTTCTTCAAGGGAAAATACTTGTGCCTTGTTTTGCAGTCTTCGAAAAGGAGCGCTATAAAGAATTCTTGCCTTATCGCTTAGTGCTTCCTGATGCTTGCTTTCATACTTGTGTGTGGATGTTCTTCTTCTTGAAATTTCTATCAATGATTGCATTGTTGTCTCCGTCTTTTTTTCAATAAGTTGTCGCTTTTTTTTAAACACCCTCAACCATCACCATATTCATCACTCCCGCGTTCTCGCGCAGCTTGCGGGCATGCGTGTAAGTCTCGCTGGCGTACCATTTCTTCGCCGTCGCGCTATCGGCAAACTGCAGCATCACTAAGCGCGCTGGCTTCCAGTTGCCTTCAAAAACTTCCACTGCACCACCGCGAATAATGAAACTCGCGCCGAATTCTGCAGCAGCCTTCGTGCTCCACTCGCGATAAATCGCCATTTGCGCGGGATCTGTGACGGTGACGTCGGCCATGACATAAGTACTCATGAAAGTAGTGTCCTTCGGTTTAGTTGAAATCCGCTTCAAGCAGCGGTTTCTTTTTGGTTACGTAATCTAATTCAACGAGTGATTCCAGCAAGGCATGCATGTGATGCAGCGGCACCGCATTCGCGCCGTCTGACCATGCTTCGGAGGGCTTAGGATGCGTCTCCATGAAAAGGCCTGCTACGCCTACAGCCACACCTGCGCGAGCCAGCACAGGCACCATCTCACGCGCGCCTCCCGAGCTGGCTCCCAAGCCGCCGGGTTTTTGCACGGAGTGCGTTACGTCGAATACCACCGGCGCGCCGCTCTTGCGCATCTCGGCAAGCGATGTCATATCCGCCACAAGATTGTTGTACCCAAAGCTCACGCCGCGCTCGCAGGCGAGGAAGCTATCTGGATTCAAGCCTTTCTCAATCGCCGCCGCGCGGGCTTTGTCGATCACGTTTTTCATATCCCAAGGCGCTAGAAACTGGCCTTTTTTAATGTTCACCGGTTTGCCGCTTTGGGCGACTGCGCGGATGAAATCGGTTTGGCGGCAGAGGAAAGCGGGGGTTTGCAATACATCAACAACGCTTGCGACTTCGCTCACCTGATCCGCTTCATGCACATCGGTGAGGATGGGAAGGCCGAGTTGCTTGCGCACTTCATCCAAAATCTTCAATCCCGCATCTATGCCCACGCCGCGAGCCGTCGTGCCCGAGGAGCGATTGGCTTTGTCAAACGAGCCTTTGTAGATCAACGAGATGCCGAGCTTGGAAGTGACTTCTTTCAGCTTGCCTGCTACATCAATCGACATCTCTAGCCCCTCGATCGAGCATGTGCCCGCGATTAGGAAAAAGCGCTTATCTAGGCCAACATCAAAATTGCAGAGTTTCATGAGATGTGATTTTAAAGCGTGGAATGGGTGTGCACCGTTTGTAGAGGCTTATGCGTCAAAATACTCAAATGACAATAAGACACAGCTTCATCACGCCAACACCCCTCGCGCTTCCCACCAACGATCCCCTGCGCATGGAGCTGCACAACGAGGTGCACGCGCGGCCATCGGGCCGCATCACGCTGCCGGCTCTGCTGGTGTATGTGGCGGTCAACAATCGAAGTATCTCGCGCGAAAGTGAATATGAGCATCTGCGCAGCTTGCCTGGCCAAGAGGAGTTGAAGCTTGCTGATATGGCTGACAACTTCTTTCGCCTCAATGTGGGCAGCAGCACATTGAAATGGGAGCGCCACAGCGAATTCACGCGTTATTCTTTGGTGTTGCCTCTAGCGCCCGAGCCGTGGCCCGCGCCGGCTAAGCTCGCCGCCGCTGATTGGCCTGTGCCCACCGAATGGTTTGCCAGCATCCCGGGGCAAACGCTCTGCGCGATGGAAGTGTTTATGTTTTGCACTGACATCTCGCAGCCGGAGGAGCGCCTCTCGCAAGCGCGCTCATGGTTGAGCTCCAACACACTGGTTGCTTCAAAAATTGGCTATTCGGGCCATTCTTTGGCGATCACGGACTTCGCATTAGGCGAAAGTGGCTTTGAGCGCATGCTCGTGCTCATGCAGCCCAAGGCTTACCCAGAGCGGGCAGGGCACGTGGCTGGGCGTTTGGTGGAGCTTGAGACTTATCGGCTCATGGCGCTGCGCGGCTTGCCGCTGGCCAAGCAGCTCGGCTCTTCTTTGGCGAAGGCTGAGCAAGAGCTGGTGCGCATTACAGCGGAGATGGCTGGCAAAGACAGCTCGGAGCAAGCCCTGCTGGATACGCTGGTGGCGCTAGCCGCGCAAATTGAGAATTTAACCGCCGAGCATGTTTACCGCTTCTCCGCCACGCGCGCTTATGAAGCGATTGTAGAGCAGCGCATCTCAGAGTTACGGGAGCAGCAAGTGCTCGGCGTGCAAACGCTGGGCGAATTCATGCAGCGGCGGCTTTCGCCTGCGATTGCTACAGTTGCCGCTACTGAGCGCCGCTTGGCTTCTTTGGCAGAGCGCATCACTCGCGTGAGCGCATTGCTGCGCACGCGCGTAGATATTGCTTCAGAAGAACAAAATCAGCAGCTCTTAGAAAAACTCACGCGCGGCCAGCAAATGCAGCTGCAACTCCAAACTACGGTGGAAGGCCTCTCGATTGCGGCTATTTCTTATTACGTGGTCACGCTGCTGCTTTACGGTGCGAAGGCACTTTATGCCGCAGGCATGCCTTTGCAGCCCGAAATTGCTGTGGGCCTAGCGATTCCGCTTGTGGTGTTGGTCGTGTGGCGCTCGGTGCGGCGCATCCATGCGACGCTGAGCAAAGTGCTTCTAAAGGAGTAGCGGCTCGCCCAAGAGTCTTACCGCGACTGATTCAACGCTTTGCTTGATGGTTTAA
This sequence comes from Variovorax sp., assembly GCA_043720775.1. Lineage (GTDB taxonomy): Bacteria > Pseudomonadota > Gammaproteobacteria > Burkholderiales > Burkholderiaceae_C > JANMDU01. The sequence goes on from JAYSRZ010000291.1 coordinate 7,949, forward strand.
ACACCTTGTTTAAGACTCGCCTCAATGAACTCATCTAAGTCCCCGTCCAGTACTTTCTGAGTGGCAGAAATCTCCACGCCGGTGCGCAGATCTTTGATGCGGCTGTTATCCAACACGTAACTGCGAATCTGATGCCCCCAGCCCACATCCGTCTTCGTGTCTTCGAGCTTTTGCTGCTCTTCTTGGCGCTTGCGCATTTCAAAGTCGTAAAGCCGTGAGCGCAAGCGTTTCCACGCGACATCTTTATTGGAGTGTTGGCTGCGGCCATCTTGGCAGGTGACGACGATGTTGGTGGGGATGTGCGTGAGGCGCACAGCCGAATCCGTTTTGTTAATGTGCTGGCCGCCTGCGCCGGATGCGCGATAGGTGTCTGTGCGCACGTCGGCGGGGTTGATGTCGATCACGATTGTGTCGTCTACCTCGGGGTAGACGAAGACGCTGGCGAAGCTGGTGTGCCGGCCGCCGGATGAGTCGAAAGGTGATTTGCGCACGAGGCGGTGCACGCCAGTTTCCGTGCGCAGCAATCCAAAAGCGTAATCGCCTTCGATCTTGATGCTGGCTGAGCGGATGCCCGCCACATCGCCGGGCGTCTCTTCGTCAATCGTGGCTTTGAAGCCTTTGCGCTCGGCATAGCGCAAATATTGGCGCAGCAGCATGCTGGCCCAATCGCAAGCTTCCGTGCCGCCGGCGCCGGCTTGAATGTCGAGGAAGGCGTGGCTCGGATCAGCGGGCTGGTTAAACATGCGCTTGAATTCGAGATCTTTAACGATGGCCTCTAAGCGCTCAGCATCGTCAGAAATCGTTGCGAGGCCATCCATGTCGGCCTCCTCTTTGCTCATCTCAAAAAGCTCAGCGTTATCCGCCAAATCACGATCCAGCGTTGTGACGTTATTGACGACGTTTTCTAACTGCCGCTTTTCTTTGCCTAATTCCTGAGCCTTTTTTGGATCATTCCAAACGCTGGGATCTTCCAGCGAGGCATTCACTTCATCAAGGCGATGGCTTTTGCGCTCGTAGTCAAAGATACCCCCGAAGATCGAGGGTGCGGGCTGCCAAGTCGGTAAGTTTGCTGCCTATAGCGTTGATTTGTTCTGCGTCCATGATGTGTGCTCTTCTAATGCGTTGCGGGTAATCGCGTATTTTCGCATTGTTCTCTAGCGAAATGCTCGGACAGATTTCATGCCACCCGCTCACCTGCCACGCGACGTGCCCGAAAAAGCCGAGGCCTTTCTTTCGTGTAGCGTTCCCAAGCGCAAGCGGGGAGCTGCGATCTTTTGTAGCGTTCTGTGCTTTGTTGGCCGCGCCCGACCAAAGAAAGGCTTCGTTTTTTCAGACCCATCACGCAGCGGATAAGGTTGGTTGGCGCGTTGTTAGTAAAACTCCATCGCGCGTAGCCCTACGTAGCGCGGAAACGCAAATCCGTTCGCTTTGTCTTGCCAGAAGTCGTGATGAAGCATGTGCGGAAAAACGGTCTTGCCCTCAAACTCTTCTCTGCTGAGCCATGCCGCTTCAATGATGTGCTCGCGGGTGGCCTCAATAGCCTTGGTGTTGATTTCGCCGCCCGTCAAGCGCCCCGTAAACCAGACCTTGCATTCCCGTGTATGCGGATTGAAAAATTCTTCAATTTAAGCGAGCTGAAGAATCTCCACATGGAGCCCGCTTTCTTCAAAGACTTCGCGCTTGGCTGCACTGAGCAAATCTTCCGTTTCTTCCGCGCCACCTCCGGGAGCAACCCAAAAATCGTATGCGCCTGGCTTTTGGTGGCGGACAAGCAGGATTTTGTTGTCGTTTTCGACGATGACGCCGGCGGCGATTCGATGTTTCATGCTCTGTATTCTTGAGAGGGCTTCAGGACATTACAGTTTCTCAGCGGCTGCCCAGACATTTGCAAGCCCCACATTCGAAAACCATGCTTCAAACTCATGTCGCCAGCCCTCCAGTGGCTGCGGTAGCGGGTGGCGAGGGTCTTCGCTGAGGGAGTAGGCCATTCCTTCCAAAAACCAGTTTGGTTTGAAGAACCAAGCATTTAAACTTCCGAGGCGTTCGTTCTGAAGGTGATGAATGAGTTCGTGTCTGACAAAGTACGAATGCCATCCGCGCGGACCTATTGCCATACCAAAAGTACCGACGTTGTATGCGCCTTGGCTTGTGAATCCAAAGGATTTGGCACACGCCGGGGTGGAGCAAAAAATTACGCGGGGGATGTTTTTGATCGTGCCAACACGGTCGGAAACAAAGCTGATCGCCTCTGACTTGAGGGCGATTGCTTCTGGCAGCCGGCCAAGATCGTCAATGCAAACACCGTGTTGCGTGCAGTGAAGACCGAGCAATTCAGGTGCAAGCACGCGAATTGGCTTGAACGATGCCCAAGCGACGACGGGTAGCAAGTGAGCGATAGCGAGTAGGATGAGCGACTTGCGAATGCGCATAATAAGTATTGATCCAATGTGCGGAGCAATTCATTGTAAGAGGCACAACTTGCTCTGACCATGATCCCGCATAGCTGGCTCAGAAGCTTCGATTTATCAAGAGCGAAACGACGTGCCTATCGCTCCAATCCGCTACGCGATGGGTCTGAAAAAACGAAGCTTTTCTTCGGTTGAGCGCGGCTAACCACGTTATTACAACCACAGAGATTGCAGCTCGGCGCTTGCGAGTTGAACGCTACACGAAAGAAAGGCCTCGGCTTTTTCGGGCACATCGCGTGGCAGGCGAGCGGATGGCGTGAAGGCGAAGCGGCTGTAAAAATGCTGGCGCGTGAAGGAAAAATGGTAGAAAATGGCAAATTCGTGGAATTTATATAAAATGGCAATAATTCGATTTATTGGAATTCACCATGAATTTAGCTTCTAACTTATCCAATGGCAGAGCAGTCATTCCAGTCTCGTTGCGCGCACAGCTTGATTTGCATGATGGCGATCAGCTGATTTGGTCGGCGCGTGATGGTGAATTGGTAGCGACCACGCGGCGTGCTCAGCTTGAGAAGGCGCAGGCGATGTTTCAGAAGTTTGCGCCTCAAAACTCGCCTTCGCTGGCCGATGAATTGATTGCTGAGCGACGCAAAGAAGCGAAGAGAAAATGAGCAAAGTGACTGTGCTGGATGCTTCGGCAATCATTGCTTTTTTGCAAGGCGAGCCGGGCTCTGAGATCGTGGGGCAGGCATTGCATTCGCAGCGTTGTGTGGTGAGTGTGGCTAATCAAGCCGAGGTGATTGCCAAGGCTTTGGATCGTGGCGCTGAGCCAGACGCTATCAAAACGATCTTGGCTGATTTGGCTTATCAAGTGGTGGATATTCCCGTGGGCGATGGTGAGCAGGCTGGCTGGATGCGTGGGCAGACGAAAAGCATCGGCCTGAGCTTGGGTGATCGCTTGTGCCTTGCTCTTGCACAGCGCTTGAAAGCACGGGTTTTGACAGCAGACTGTGCGTGGCTGGGCGTCAGCAAGACTTTAGGGCTCGATATTCAGTGCATCCGCCCGCCTGCGCAATGATTTTGGCTAATAGCCGGCGTATTTATTGCTCAGAGCGCTACGACTTTAATAGCGGGCAACGACGCGTGGCAGACAAGCGGATAGCTTCAAGTGCGTGCCAAGGAATACAAGCCGGTCAGTAAAACGCGATGCGGACTGTTCATTCACCGCGTGCTCATCACTAAGTCGACGCTGAGCAGCAAAATATTCACCGATTCATTACAATGCTAACAATAGTAAGGAAGCAACATGTCTGAATCCACTCTCACACTCAAAGGCCAAACCACTGTACCTCGGCTCATACGTGATGCGCTCAGCGTGAGAGCGGGAGCGAAGCTGCTTTGGAATCTCATGCCTGATGGGACAATTATTGTGCGGGCGAAAAACAAGTCTATTCTTGATCTTGCTGGGATGCTGAAAGCGCCGAAATCTTTGAGAAATAGAAAGATTAGCATCGATGCGATGAATGCTTGGCACTAATCCAACACTCATGGCCGCGCTCGACACCAATATTCTCGTGCGCTACCTGGTGCGCGATGATGCGAAACAGCTAGCCGCTGCACAAAAGCTGATCCGCGCTGCAATTGCTGCTGGAGAAACACTTTTTGTCCCTATCACTGTGGCTTTGGAGTTGGAATGGGTGTTGCGCTCAAATTTCAAATTTAGCAAAGAGGAAGTAACGGGCACGCTGTCTAGCTTACTAGCGACTTCAGAGCTATCTTTTGAATCAGAGTCTGCCTTTGAGATCGCACTGGCTTTGTACAAAAAAAGCGCAGCAGATTTCTCAGACTGTATGCACACTGCTTTGGCTTAC
>JAYSRZ010000292.1:0-1489 GCA_043720775.1 Variovorax sp.
CGCGAATTAGAAATCCTTAACGTCGATAAAAAAATTCGCAGCCGCGTCAAGCGCCAAATGGAGAAAAACCAGCGCGATTTTTATTTGAATGAGCAAGTCAAAGCGATTCAAAAAGAGCTGGGCGATGGCGAAGATGGCGCGGATATTGAACAACTTGAGAAAAAGATCAAAGCTGCCAAGATGCCGCAAGAGGCTAAGAAGAAGGCTGATTCAGAGCTGAAGAAACTCAAACTCATGTCACCTATGTCAGCCGAGGCCACTGTGGTGCGTAACTACATTGACGTGCTCATCGGCCTGCCTTGGAGCAAGAAAACCAAGATCAAGCATGATTTGGGCAACGCAGAAACCGTGCTCAATTCGGATCACTTTGGCCTCGATAAAGTTAAAGATCGCATCCTTGAATATCTAGCGGTGCAGCAGCGCGTGGATAAAGTCAAGGCGCCGATTCTTTGCTTGGTCGGCCCGCCAGGCGTAGGCAAAACATCGCTCGGCCAATCGATTGCCAAAGCCACCGGCCGCAAGTATGTGCGCATGGCTTTGGGCGGTATGCGAGATGAAGCCGAGATTCGTGGCCATCGCCGCACGTACATCGGTGCGTTGCCGGGCAAAATTTTGCAGAGCCTCACCAAAGTGGGCGCACGCAATCCGCTCTTCTTGCTCGATGAGATCGACAAGATGGGGCACGATTCGCGCGGCGATCCATCGAGCGCTTTGCTCGAAGTGCTCGATCCTGAGCAAAACCATACGTTCAGTGATCATTACGTCGATGTCGATTTCGATTTGAGCGATGTGATGTTTGTCGCCACCTCGAATTCGATGAACATTCCGCTTGCACTGCTCGATCGCATGGAAGTGATTCGCCTGTCGGGCTACACCGAAGATGAGAAAACCAGCATCGCGCTGCGCTATTTGTTCCCCAAACAATTAGAAAACAATGGCGTGAAAGCCGCTGAGCTGGACGTGACAGAATCTGCTGTGCGCGATCTCGTGCGCTACTACACGCGCGAAGCGGGCGTGCGCTCTCTGGAGCGCGAGCTTTCGAAGATTTGCCGCAAGGTTGTCAAAGGTATTTTGCTCAAAAAATACGGGGGTCAAGTCGTCGTGACCGCTGAGAATTTAAGTGAATTTGTTGGCGTGCAGAAATTCAACTATGGCCGCGCTGAGCAGACGAGCCAAGTTGGTCAAGTCGTCGGCCTTGCGTGGACGGAAGTGGGTGGCGATTTGCTGACCATTGAAGCGGCCACCATGCCCGGCAAAGGCGTGACCACGCGCACCGGCTCGCTCGGCGATGTGATGAAAGAATCTGTGGAGGCGGCGCGTACGGTGGTGCGCTCGCGCTCGCAGCGGCTGGGCATCCGCGATGATCTCTTCGAGAAACGCGATGTGCATATCCACGTGCCCGACGGTGCCACGCCGAAAGACGGCCCCAGCGCTGGTATCGCCATGACGACAGCGATTGTGTCTGCCTTGACGGGCATTCCTGTGAAAG
>JAYSRZ010000293.1:0-1485 GCA_043720775.1 Variovorax sp.
CCGGCGTTCTGCACGATGGCGTTGATCACCATGGGCAGGGCAGCGTCCAGGTCGGCATCGGCAAATATGATCTGCGGACTCTTGCCGCCCAGCTCCAGCGTCACCGGGCAGTGCCGCTCGGCGGCCACCTGCTGAATGATCGTGCCCACATTGGGGCTGCCTGTAAAGCTGATGTGATCGATGCCTGGATGGCGTGCAATCGCATCGCCTACCTCATGGCCATAGCCGGTGACGATATTGATCACGCCCGCTGGATAGCCCACTTCGGCTGCGAGCTGCGCCACTCGCAAGAGCGAAAGGCAAGCGTCTTCAGAAGGCTTGACGACGCAAACATTGCCCGCCGCCAGCGCCCCGCCCACGCTGCGGCCAAAAATCTGCATGGGGTAATTCCACGGAATGATGTTGCCCACCACGCCAAAAGCCTCGCGCCAAGTGAGCACAGCAAAACCATTTTGATAGGGCATCGTCTCGCCATGCAGCTTATCTGCGGCACCCGCGTAAAACTCAAAATAGCGCACAAGCGCCGCCGCATCTGCCTTGGCCTGCTTCACAGGCTTGCCGCAATCGCGCTGCTCAATCGCAGCCAGCTCATCAGCGTGCTCGGCCACTTTCATCGACAGCTTCATCAGCAAGCGCCCGCGCTCAGCGGCTGTGATGTGTTGCCATACGTTTTCATAGCAAGCGCGTGATGATTTCACGGCCGTATCCACATCTTGCGCTGTGCCGCGAGCAATGTGCTCAAACACCTCGCCCGTGGCGGGATCGGTCATCGGCAAAGTTTGGCCGCTGGACGCAGGGATGCTTTGGTTGTTGATGTAGTGATGTTGCATGTTGAAATCAACGTGGCTTGTCGAGTTGATAAAGCAATTGCGCTTTGACCTCTGGCCATTCGCCATTGGTGAGGCTGTACATCACGGTATCGCGAATCGTGCCGTCGCGGCGCAGGGCATGGCCTCTGATCACGCCATCTTTTCTTGCACCCAATCGCTCGATGGCTTTTTGCGACGCGAAATTGAAGTTATCGGTGCGCCAGCCGACGACGTTGCACTTGAGCGTTTCAAAAGCATGCGTCATGAGCAGCAATTTGGCGGTGGTGTTCACGCTGCTTCGCTGTACGCTTTTGGCATACCAGGTGTAGCCAATTTCCAAGCGACGCACAGCGGGTAAGATGTCGTGATAACTGCTGGAGCCAAGCACTTTTTCTGTAGCCTCATCAATCACAGCGAAGGCAAAGCGATCTTTCATTTTGTGTGCGGTTTCGATGTAGGCACGCACGTTCTCTAGCTCAGGCACGGAGGTAATACGCAGCTTCCAAAGCTCACCATCCAGGGTTGCTTCTCGCAAGCCATCTTCGTGCGCGAGCGCGAGTGGCTCTAGCCGAATGCCGCGTAATTTGAGTGTGACCGGAGAAACAAAGGCTTGGTTTGTCATGATGTTGCTGGTCTCATCCACTATTAATTTAATAGCATTCTGCGCATATTCTAT
>JAYSRZ010000294.1:0-4188 GCA_043720775.1 Variovorax sp.
CATAAACTGCGCCTCCGCTGCGGGCTTATCAAACTCAGCGGTGATTTCATCGAAAATATCAGCCATTACGCGTCCTCGGATTGATACTGCTTGTCATACTCTTCGCCCAGAAGCGCTTTTAACGCGTCAATTGGGTCTTCGCCTTCGCTCTCTATTTTAGGCAGAAACGCAGACATGCCGAACGGCATAGCCGAATCTTCTTGCTGAGGCGCTGGCGCTGAAGAAAACATACCGCCAAATCTGTCACCCGCATCTGGGGCCGGAGCTGGAACCGTACCCGCGCTGAGGCCGAACATGCTTTGATAGTCTTGCATCTGCTGGGCTGGAGCAGTTGGGGCCGCGCGCTGTGTTGGAGCCGCGCCTGTATTGGGCATGGCCGTCATTGGCCCACTAGCCGCCAGCGCGGGGGCTGCGCCTGCGGCTAAGAGCACGGGCTGTTTCCAGCTTACTCGGTTGCCGTCACCAAAAAATCTACCCATGTGCCCCGAAGTCTTTTGCACGTAATCCTGCGCGTTGCCATAATTCTTGCCGATTAGTTTCGCACCGCCGTTGTACCCCGCTGCGAGGTCGCCGAACGTCGTGGCTTTGTTTTTGGTGGATAACTCTTTTAGCAGCGCTACGCCCATCTTGGCGTCAATCGCCGGATCGGTGAGCCCTGTCTTATTGAGAATGGCCTTATTCCTGATCCAGTCTTGCTCCATGCCAAGCCCGCGCGCAGTAGACCGCAGTACCTGCATGCTGCCTAGCGCGTGATCTTCGCCTCGATTGAGGTCGCCTTTTAGCTGCGTCGGCTTGCCTAGCGTAGATTCTTGCCAAGATAGAGATAGCGCTACCCGTGGATCAATACCCGCCACTACACTCTCATTAAAAATAGCGCGTGCGGAAAGTATCTGCTGCGAAGTCAGCGGTGTTTTGTTTTTGGCGTTGATCTGCCCAACAAGTTGTAGGAAGTCTAATGACATAGTGGTTTACGCCATGTTTTTCATAGAGTCAATCTGAGATTGAAGCGCTACAATCGCTGCGTAATCTACTGGCTTCTGCCCACGCAGCTCGACTATCTGCGAGTTTAGCGCCGCTATTGCTTCGCCCGAACTCGCACCATTTGACGAAATAGGCCCTAGAAATACAGGGTCTAACGGGGCAGGAGCAGGAGCCCCGGGGGCCGCCGGGGGGATAGAATACAAATCCCTAATAGAGCTACCCAGCCCCCGCCGTGTAAGCGCGTCAAAAAAAGACGGACCTTTGGGCGCTGCAATGGGGGGGGCCGCTTTTGTAGAAGTTGCGGTGGGAAGTACTTTTTCCATGCGCTGCCCCACAGGCTGCGCCCCAGACACTACGGGCGCTGCGGGGATCGCTGCGACCGGAGTAGGTTCCACTGCGGTTGTTGCTGCGCCAAACAGCGACGGCAGCATAGCGTTAAGCCCGCGTTGCTGCTCTAGCGCGCCTATGTCTTGCAAGTCTTGTAGCCCTTCAATCCTGCCGTTAAGAAAGTCTCTGAACTCTCCATCTGCTGTTGGGGCCTGCATAAGCCTGTTGTTTTCGATCTTGAATTTCCCACCAAACAGCTTTTCCATCAATGGGGTGTTCTGTCTAGTTACTGCCTCTTTAGCCAACTCTGAATAATACGCATTCCCTGCTTTAGTTCCCGCCGTAGCAAACCTGTACGCGTCCAAACCCGGCTGAACATTTTGCTGGATGTACCCAGCCCGAGATGCTTGTCCAGCAACTAAAGGTAGCCTTAGGTCGTTAAGGCGGTTTGTGGCCGACTGATTATCCCGCATACGCTGCTCTTGCGAATTAGCAACGGCGGAGGTCACGCTCAAACCGGCGCGTAGCCTGTCTTCTTGGGCCACGTCCATCTTCACTTTCTGCAACGCGCTAGCAAACTGCATGTCGCGTGTGTAGTCTGCGTCGCGGCGTTCTAACAAAGAGTCCAATGCGCTTTTAAATGGTAGTGCTGTTGCCATGTTTAAGGTCCAGTGTTAAGCGTTGGGAGGATCGGTGAAGTAGCCCGCACCTTAAACCCTCGGTTAGTAGTAACTTCGCCGCTTTTGTTTTCTGTGGTCATTCTCGCCGGCATAATGTCCAGCCCCATCGGAGTATAAGGTGTGCCGGCCTCGTAGTCGCGGTCGAGAAACTGACCGGGGGTCGGCAACGCCCGTGTAATACTCTGCGCTGCAAGCGCTTGTGCATCCGCTTTAGCATCGCGCCCGTTGAACAACCCGTTGATGCTTGCACCAATCCCGCCGTAAAACGCGCCTTGATTGCTGAGCGTAGAGAATCCACTGGCGACTGCGGCGTCGAGGCCCGTACTCGCTTGATTGATCGTTTGCAAACTATTTATCAGGGAGCCTTTGCCGTTGATCATGATGTTACTCGCCAAACTGCCAACGTTCTGCGCGATGGTGGCCGAAGTTGTAAGCCGGTTCCAGTAGAACGTATCTTTTTTCAGCTTGATATCGTCTTCAAACGCACGGCCTAAATTCTTGGCGTCTACTACAAGACGGGACTTCAGCTCTGCGAACCGATAGTCTTGGTTGAAGCAGGCCCCTACTATCGAGCACGCGCCTACTTTGCGCGCTGAACGCTGTGCGGCCTTAACGATCTTCTCGGCATCTGCGACAGCCCAGCTTGTGTGGCGGGCGTAATCTTCTTCGTATTCACACTCTTTGGTGCCGCAGTCCACAACTTTGACAAGAATAGGCTCCCACTGCTTGCGAAAGCCCTTCTCAAAATAATCGTTTGCCGCCTTGTACGACGGCATAAATGTCTCGTTAAACGTGCGCTCCGCCAGTGCGATATTGCGCAGCGCCACATCCTTCTGCGCCTCAAAGAGATCGCCCTGTTTGCCCAGCGCGTCGTACTGCTTGTACAGGCCGACGGCGGTTAAAAGGCCGGATATAACGCCCTGAACGCCCAGCTTGCGTGCTGCATCTGCCGCAGCAATAGCTGCAAGGTTGCCACAGGCTACGCCGTCTTTAGCTACCTGATATGCCGTATTGGCGATTATCGCTGCTGTGGTTGGAGGGTCGAGCGCTGTAGCCATACTTACTGCCCCTCGCTGCTAAACGTAGCCGTAAACGCTTGGTTCGTAGTCACTGCGCCGCTTTTATTTTCCGTCAGCATCCGCGCGGGATTGATATCCAATCCCGAGGGCGTATACGTTGATCCGCTCTCAAAAATACGATCGGAAAAATCAGCTTCAAAAGGTAGAGTCGTCGGGCCAAAACTGCCCTGAGACGCGAGTTTGTTAGCGTCTGCCGCAGAATCGCGCTGGTTAAACAACCCGTTCGCCGCAGCGCCGAGTCCGCCGTAGAACGACCCCTCGTTACGCAGCACAGAGAAGCCGCTGGCGACCGCATTATCGAACCCACTAGCAGCTTGATTGATCGCTTGCAATCCTTGTATCAATGACGCCTTACCTTGAACCAGCAAGTTCGCAGAAAGGCTGCCCACGTTCTGCGCAATAGATGCCGAAGTCGTAAGCCGGTTCCAGTAAAAAGTATCTTTGCGCAACTTCAAGTCTTCCTCGAACGTGCGGCCTAACACCTTGGAGTCCATAACCATCCGAGCTTGCACCTCAGCAAACTTGAAGCTCTGCTCAGAGCAGAGGCCGATAGAGTAAGCGTCAAGCGCGCGGCGCGCAGTGCGTTTGACGCCGCTGATAATTTTTGCTGCATCCGCAAGCCCACGCGTTGTGTGGCGCTCGTAGTCGGGCACGTACTCGCACTCCTGTGTCCCGCACGTTACAATCTTTGTGAGGATCGGCTCCCACTGTTTGCGGAAGCCCTTTTCAAAAAAATTGACTCCCTGCTTATACGAAGGCAAAAATGTCTCGTTGTACGTGCGCTCAGACAGCGCCACGTTGCGCAGCACTACATCGCGCTGCGCCTCATATAAATCACCTTGCTTCTCCAACCGCTCGTACTGCTTGAACAGCCCCGCCGCTGTGAGCAGCCCGGCAATTACTGTTTTGAGCCCGATTTCTGAAGTGGCTGTGAGCGTCGCTGCGGGGATTGCCGTAGGGCAAAATATAGCCGGGCTGTTGATGATCGCCTCAGATTGCGTGGGCGTAAGGTCCAGCCCATTGATGGCCGTTTCATCCATGCTAGACCACCTCGTTGTTCAGCGCGATCAACAAACTCTTGCGAACATCTGGCCGACCCGCTAGCCTAGCCGCCATAATCA
>JAYSRZ010000295.1:0-1481 GCA_043720775.1 Variovorax sp.
GGGCTCGCTGCTTTCAAAGAAGCGCTGCCATGTGTTTTGCGTGATCTCGTTGGGCAGGGCAGTCGCGCCTTCGCGGCCATAGAAAGCGTTGTAGCCATCCCAGAGTGGCTTCCAGGCTGCAAAGTCTGTGGGCTGGATGGGGCGGATGGTGATGTGGGGCGGCATGGGGTGGCTGGCGTTAGAGGGTGTTTGTTATGTTTGTGATAGCACTCTGCGCATGATCTAAGCCGGGGAGAGGCTGATTTGGCTTGAAATTTGAGATGATGCGCAAGCTGGCTGTTTTGAACGAAATTGGCATCTAGCCGGCATGCATGCTGCGCAGAGTGATATTGAATTAAGAGCGAAATAATGCGCTACGCGCTGCGCGAATGCTGCGCCACGTACTCGCGCAGCGCGCCGTCCATGCGCGATTGCCAGCCAACGCCTGTGGATTTGAAGTAGGCCAGCACATCGGGGCTGTAGCGCACGGAAACCAGTCGCTTAGCGTTGTCCAGTTTCGGCCGCCCGCGCAGCGCTCGCAAGGGCAACATGGCTGAGAGCTGCTTGGGTGTGAGCGGCTGGGCATCGGGGTCGCTTTTGGCGGCGGCTGTGATGAGCTTGTCCTCTTGCACGGTGGGCATGAGGATGGACGGGCGTTTAGATGGCTTGGACATAGTGTTTCACCTCACGACGATTGGCGCGGCGCAGGCTAATCACCCTGCGCACATCGCCACGATCTACAAATGCCACGTAGTAGAGGATGCCTGTTTGCGGCGCCAGCGCGATCATGCGCGCCTCGCCATACTCAAACCGCTCATCCACCCACACCAACGCAGCTTCCCAATCTAGTCCACTCGCCAACGAGAGCGACACCCCGTGCTTGGCTTGGTTAGTCATGTCTTTCGCAGGATCAAACTGGATTCGCATTCATTTATTGTAGCTACATTAAATAAAGTCGTCAAACAATGTGGCGTGATATTTGCGATGCTAGAGCAAGCTCGTAGTTTTGAGCGAAAGTGGCATCTGGTCGGCATGAATACTGCGCAGAGTGCTATTGAATTCATAGTTTCTCAGTGTGAAATCAACCTGCTCTCCCATTAGATTGCACAGGCTGCTTAGCGTTTATCTTTGGGAACGTGTGCGATATATTGCAGCGCCACCAACCTGGAGACCACGAGGGCGATATACATCACCCCGCTGAACATTTGAAGCGCGACCAGCACGCGTGCCGCTGGCGTGAGAGGAACAATATCACTCAGGCCCGTTCCGGACTGGACACTAAAACTTAAGAATATCAATTCCACCCAGGTGCGTGGTTCAGTAGCTACTGCGTTAAAACTTCCTGGGTACCACACTTGGCAAACGCTGAACAAGAATGCAAAACCCCAAGCCAGCAGCGTGAATACCGCTGCCGCTGCAAATAGCTCATCCCGGGTCAGGTACTCATCCTCAAACATATACATCAGCAGGCCTGCCGCGCCATAAAAGTACGCCACCGCCTC
>JAYSRZ010000296.1:0-4173 GCA_043720775.1 Variovorax sp.
ATGGCGCAAACAGCAGCTCCTGCCAAGCCCGCTGAGATGAGCGCCAAGGTGCAGGAAGCATTTGCGCGCGCCGACAAAAATGCCGATGGCAAGCTGAGCAAAGAAGAAGCCGCTGCAATGCCAGCGATTGCAGAGCTTTTTGACAAAGCCGATGTGGACAAAGACGGTTTCCTGTCCAAGGCTGAATTTGCGGACGTAGCTAAAGAGTAAGTTTGATACTTTAGCCACGGCCGTTTTGAGGAAGGAAGCTGGATCATCCCTGCGCTCGTTAGGACACATTGTTCGTCACCGCTACTTTCACTGTGGGATCCAGCTTCCTCTTCAATCCAAATAGTTTTTCATTGAATCGCTCAAAATTTTTCCAGAAATCCAATTCCTCAAGAAGAGGATTCAAAAAGTTAGTCACTGAGCAATAGTGTGAATTCTTCTCGCCGCTGTGGTGCTTGGCATGATGGCGTTGCGTCTGCAAGAGTTTGAATTTCTGCAGCCAAGTGATGAAGCGGCCATTCTCATGCGGCGCACTGTGCGCCCATTTGTGGACTTGATTGGCATTGGCGCTCACCAGAGCAAACAGCCACACATGCCAGCTGAGCATCTTCATCCACCAAGCACCCGACACGACGAGCACGCCTGCAAGCGCTAAATCCCAAGAGCTCGCCCACCAGCCGCGACTCACGAAAGCACGCGGCTTCACATGATGCTCAATATTGGCCTCGCCAATCCATTTGCCAATGATCGGCGTATCTTTGCGGGCATAGGCATCTTCCGCCCAATGCACGAGGCCAGACATAAAGTCAGCCACTAAAACCACACCCACAAATTGCAGGGCAACGGAGGTACTCATACATTGTGTGCTTACGCACTAGCCTTTCACGAGTTAAACAATGTGCGTCTGAAATTGTTCAGACAAGTGCATTGTTAACTTGAATTTCACGTTTGGATTTTGTGCTTTGAGAAGTAGCGTTTCTTGATACTTCTGGGAGCTTAGTGGTGATCTTTGTGCCGCTTCGCTGTTGATTCGAGCCGCTCGCCTGCCACGTTATGTGCGCGAAAAAGCCGAGGACTGTCCTTGTTTTACATTCCCACCCGCAAGCGGCGAGCTGCGATCTTTTGTAGCGCTCGGTACTTGGCTGGCCGCGGCCGACCGGGACAGTCTTCGTTTTTTCACACCCATCACGCAGCGGATAGGCGTTGTTGGTGCGTCGTTTCAGTTTTCAAGCGTTTTGGGCAGATCGCCGGCGTATTTCTTGCGTAGAGTGCTACTGTATTCATAGTAAGCACAACGCGCCAAAGATATCAACCCGCTACGTGATGGGTGTGAAAAAACGAAGCCTTTCTTCGGTTGAGCGCGGCAAATCACGTTATCAAAACCACAGAGGTCGCAGCTCGCAGCTTGCGAGTCGAAAACTACACGAAAGAAAGGCCTCTGCTTTTTCGCGCATATCGCGTGGCAGGCGAGCGGCATGCAACAAAGCGAAGCAGTAGAAAAATCTACAAAGCCCAGCCCCGCAATAACCCAATAAAAGCGCAAAGCACAATCAACCGCACTATTCCCCACTGCAATTTAAATAGCGCAAACGCAGCAAATAGCATCACAGCTACAGCCGCCCAATCCATGCCGCTCTTGCCAATCACCGTATGTTGAATAAAGAGCACAGCCAGAGAAGCAATCGCGCCCACCACAGCCGCGCTGATCGCTTTGAGCGGCGCAGTAAACCCCAGCTTGCCATGCGTTGATTCCACAAACGGCCCACCTGCGAGGATGAAAACGAAACTCGGCAAAAACGTAAACCACGTAGCCACCAATGCGCCGAGGCCGCCCATGATGAACATGGAAATCTCTACGATGTGCGAATGCGCGACGCGCTGCACTTCCAAAGCTTGCCCCACGTAGCCCACGAACGCCACAATCATGATCAGCGGCCCCGGCGTCGTCTCTCCCAGCGCCAAGCCCGCCATCATTTGATCTGGCGTGAGCCATTGGTTAGCCACAGCGGTTTGCGTCACATACGGCAGCACGGCATATGCGCCGCCAAAAGTCACCATCGCCGCTTTGCTGAAAAACCAGCCCATCTGCGTGAGGCTTGAGCTCCAACCCTGCCATGCCACCAAGGCCGCAAAACTCGCTGCCCAAAGCACTAAGCCAATCAGCAACACGCGCAGCATCTTTGATTTGGAATACTTCGCGTGCGCGGGTGTGGGTGTGTTGTCGTCAATCAAATAACTCGCATCACTCACCTTCGCTGCGCTGCCATGTCCGCCGCCAGCAAACTGCTCGGGATAGCGCTTGGCAGAGAGCCAGCCCACTATTGCGGAGATGAGAACGATCCATAAGAAGCTGATATTGAAGAAAGCAATTGCTATAAAACTCATAGCTGTCAGCGCAATCAATATGCCGGCGACTTGAGGGTTTTGCTTAAAATTTGGCAAGGTACGCATGGCCACACGATGCAGCGCATGCAGCACAATCGCCGCCACCGCGCATTGCACACCCCAAAGCACAGAAGCCACCGCAGGCACTTGGCCATACGCGACGTAAACCCAGCTGAGCGCCATCAAAATAAACAGCGATGGCAATACAAACAGCCCCCCCGCCATCAATGCACCCGGCGCGCGATGCATCAGCCAGCCGATGTAAGTGGCCAGTTGCTGCGCCTCAGGCCCGGGCAAAAGCATGCAATAGTTCAGCGCGTGGTTAAACCGCGCTTGTGAAATCCAGCGCCGCTCATCCACCAGTTCTTTTTGCAAAATAGCAATCTGCCCCGCCGGTCCGCCAAAGCTGATGAAGCCGAGCTTGAGCCAGAAGAGAAGAGCTTGCGTGAAGGAGACTTGGGGCGCGGCAGAGGTCATGTCGCTCGCCTTCATTTCGCTTGGCGCGGCAACGGTGTCGCACGCCACAAAGCGATATCGCTGGGTGCGTCCACGCCATCTTCGCCGCCTTGGATGCCGCCTGAAAGTGCCAGTGCATTGAAGCCTAGTGTGCGCAGCTCGCTGCAGGCATCTGCGCTGACGTTGTGGCCATAGACGCAATAAACGATGACTTCTTTGTTGTGTAACGCCGCGTTCGCAGCGCCCCAAGCCGCTACATCTTGCGGTGCGCAGCGCTGTGCTCCTGCAATCATGTGCGGGCTGGCATTGAACGCGGGATCTCGCCGCACATCAAGCAGCACGGGCGCATATGGCGTGCCGATACGTGGCAGAAGCCGAGAGGGAGAAATCGAGAAAGGTGTTGTCATCGCGGTGTCCATGCAAAAACGTCCTGAAAATCAGGGTGGCCAGCACTTGGACGGGACACCGTCTATTTCTTCAAACAAGTTTTAAGAAATTCGGGAGGCTTTGTATCCCGATGAGTTGAGTGTAACGCGATTTATTTCTTAAAGGCAAACACCGCCATGCTCGCTCGCGCATTCGGCGCAAAACGAATCTCTTGGTGATCTTGCCAACCGAAGCTACTCTGAATACTCAAGCCATTTTTTTGCGCGAGTTGCTCAAAATCTTTGAACGTACCCACGCGGATGTTGGGTGTGTCATACCACTGGTAAGGCAGGGTTTTGGTCACAGGCATCTGGCCTTGTAGCACTTGCAGACGGTTCGGCCAGTGCGCAAAATTGGGGAATGCGACGATGCCGAGCTGGCCGACGCGTGCTGTCTCGCGCAGCATGGTCTCCGCATTGCGCAGGTGTTGCAGCGTGTCGATTTGCAGCACGACATCAAAGCTCTTGTCGCGGAACATAGACAGGCCCGCATCCAAGTTGGCCTGAATCACATTCACGCCGCGCTGGATGCAGGCATGCACACCGCCGTCAGAGATTTCTACGCCATAGCCCGTGCAGCCACGCGCTTGTTTCAAATGTGCGAGCAAAGCGCCATCGCCGCAACCCAAGTCAAGCACATGCGCGCCTTGCGGGATCATTTTCGCAATGCGCTGATGTAAGGCTAAATTGCTCATTGGCCGGCATCCATACTGCGCTGAATGCTCTCAAAATAGGAGCGTATGGCATTCATATAACGCGCATCATCGAGCAAGAAAGCATCATGACCATGCGGTGCATCGATCTCGCAATAGCTCACATCGCGGCCGTTGTCTAAAAGTGCTCTGACCATCTCGCGTGATCGCGCGGGGGAGAAGCGCCAATCGGTAGTGAAGCTGATGAGCAGGAATTTCGCTGTAGC
>JAYSRZ010000297.1:0-1478 GCA_043720775.1 Variovorax sp.
CGCAAACTGCGCTTTGTAAGTCATCTTCGGGCTTTGCTCAATCCAATAGCCCAAATACACATGCTTCAAACCCAGCTCTTTGGCTTGCGCGATTTGCCAGAGGACGCTGTATGTGCCGTAAGCGGCGCGAGGTTCGGGCTCATAAAACGTATACACCGCAGAGATGCCAGCGGACAGCACATCCAAAATCGTCACCATCTTCAATGCGCCGAGTTCGCCATTCACGGAAGGCTCGCGAAACTCCACCATCCGCGAATTCACCCGGCTTTGCAGCAAAAATTGCGTGTATTGATCAATGCTGTCTTGATCCATGCCGCCGCCCGCATGCCGGCCATTTTGATAGCGCAGATACAGCGCGTAATGCTCTTGCACGAAGGCCAAATTCAACACGCGCACTTGCAAATTCACATGCTGTTTGGATGCTCTTTTCTGGCTGCGAGAAGGCGAAAATTCATTGACCTTAACGCGCAGCGGCACACAAGCTTTGCAGCCATCACAATACGGCCGATAAGTAAACATCCCGCTGCGCCGAAAGCCTTGCGCCACGAGCTCTGAATAGGCTTCGTTGTGTACCAAATGGCTGGGCGTGGCCACTTGAGATCGCGCTATTTTGCCGTCTAAGTAGCTGCAGCCATAGGGCGCAGTGGCATAGAACTGCAAAGTCTGAAGCGGGAGATCTTTGAGCTGGGTCATGGCGTGGGCGCGGCGATTAATCTGGCATCAAGGCAGCCCCATTCTACGGATTGCGCCGTCCAACTCAGCGGCGCTTTTGTGGCTTGCTCGCGCACATGCGCACAAAAATCTGCTCGCAGCATTTCTCTTGCGCCCAGCGAAGCCAGATGCACCGTGTTTTGCTGGCAGTCGATCATCTCCACGCCCTGCGACTTACATAGCGCCACGAGAGCGCAGAGTGCTATTTTTGAGGCATTCGTTTGATGCGCAAACATGGATTCGCCAAACACCGCTTGACCCACTGTTGTGCAATACAAGCCGCCAATGAGTCGGCCATTCTTCCAAGTCTCAATGCTGTGAGCGCAGCCCGCTTCGTGCATGGCGATGTAGGCCGTCTGCATCTCCGGTTGAATCCATGTGCCGCTTTGACCTTGATTTTTGCCCTCGCGGGAGACATTGGCACAAGCGGCAATCACGGCTGCAAAATCATGATCAATGCGCACTTCGCAGCCACTCGTCTGTAAAAACGTTTGCAGCGCCTTTCGCAAGCTGCGATGCAATTTAAATTCATTCACGCGCAGCACCATGCGCGGATCCGGGCTCCACCAAAGAATCGGCTGGTCCTCGCTGTACCATGGAAAAATGCCTTGGCGGTAAGCCGCTTGCAGCGTTGAAACGTTCAAATCCGCACCGCCAGCAAGTAGCCCGGGCGCGCTCTCTCGCGGCCCCCAAGCCTGAGCTACAGGCGGAAACGCTTCGCCCGCTGCGAGCCAAGGCAATGGCATAGGGCGAAAATGGGAATTCAT
>JAYSRZ010000298.1:0-4152 GCA_043720775.1 Variovorax sp.
CCGCGCTTTTTTCATTGGGCCAAGCGTGCGCTCAAGCGTTGATCACTTGCTGCAACTCCCCGTTTTCATACATCTCCATCATGATGTCGGAGCCGCCGACGAATTCGCCTTTGACGTAGAGCTGGGGAATCGTGGGCCAGTTGCTGTATTCCTTGATGCCGGCTCGGATTTCTGGGTCTTCGAGCACGTTCACTGTCGTGATGCCTTTGGTATCCACGCCCACAGCTTTTAAGATTTGGATGGCGCGGCCCGAGAAGCCGCACTGGGGGAAGCTGGCATTGCCTTTCATGAAAAGCACAATGTCTGCGCCTTTGACGAGGCCATCGATTCTGGTTTGGGTGTCGCTCATGGTGGGCTTTCTTGGAAGTTAAATAAATTTCTGTTGACGTATTATCCCAAATCAATTGTGCACTTGGCTTACTGGGATAATCGGGCGCAAACAAACTTGATTTACAAGCACTCTTATGAAAATCGAAAAAAATACTGCAGTCACGATTCGCTACACCGTCTCCGAGCCATCTGGCCGCTTGCTAGAGCAGAGCAAAGCGCCCACCGCTTATCTGCATGGTGGCTATGGCAACACGTTCGAAGCCATTGAAGCGGCGCTTGAAGGCCAAGAGGCCGGCTACAAAACTTCTCTTACGCTCACGCCAGCCCAAGCCTTTGGCGACTACGACGCAGGCCTTTTGCAAGAAATTCCGAAATCAGAATTCCCGCCGGGCGTGAAAGTGGGCGGGCAATTGCGCGGGCGCACAGAGGATGGGCGCGATGCGGTGTTTAACGTGATGAAGATCAAAGGCCCGGTGGTGATGCTCGATGGCAACCATACGCATGCCGGCAAGACGCTGCGCTTTGATATCTCGGTGATCAGCGTGAAAGCTGCGAGCGAGGAAGAAATCGCGCATGGCCATGTGCATGGCGAGCACGGGCATCATCATTGAATCGGCGCTCGTTTTTAAGCGATATTGGCACTTTTCGCCCGTGGATACTGCGTGAGGCGCTATCAAAATAGTAGCGACTAAAGATTGAGCTTGGTGAATATTGCGCCTGTACACCGATCTACGCCACTGAGATCTTGTCTCGTCTTGACATTCGCAAAACCGTGACTCGACATCAAATCGCTCACCGCCATCGCTTGATCGTAGCCATGCTCTAAAAGTAGATGAGCGCCTTTGCTCAAATGCGCCGACGCATGCGCGACGATGCTGCGAATCGCATCAAGCCCATCTGCGCCACTGGTCAGCGCCATGTCTGGCTCGTGTTTCAAAGCTGCTAAATGCGAATCGCCTTCTGCGATGTAAGGCGGGTTGGAGACGATGAGGTCAAACATCTCACCGGCCAAAGCAGAAAACCAATTGGGATCTTGCGCATCGGTTTGCACGAAGCGAATGCTTTGTTGATGCGCAGCTGCATTGCTGCGAGCCACTTGCAATGCATCGGGCGATGCGTCGGTTGCGGTGAGTTGTGCGAGGGGGCGCATTGAGGCGATGGCCAATGCGATTGCGCCACCACCTGTGCCGAGATCCAGCACATTGAACGACTTATCTAGTGGAATCAATTCGAGTGCCCAATCAACTAGCGTCTCAGTATCGTCTCTCGGGTCAAGCACGGCGGGGCTAACAGTCAATTTCAAACCGTAAAACGCTTTGTAGCCCACGATGTAGGCCACAGGCTCTTTGCTTAAGCGGCGCACCACCGAGCTTTGCCACACTACGAGCTGGCTTTCATTCAAGCCCAAATCGTCATGCGCGATGAGCCAAGCTCTGTCGTGAGTTTCTCGCCCGCAGGCATGCAGCATGAGCATTTGCGCATCGATGCGCGGCAGGCCTTGCAGGCTTGCCGCTTGGAGTAGGGCGGCTACTTTTTTCATCGCATGATTTTAATGGGCGCATCGAATATCCACCAACCTTACTATAAAAAAGATAGCGCTTTACGCAGCTCCTACGCTGGCTACTGGCCACTTTTGCTTATAAAATTTGTTTCTATGAGCCCTGAAATATACCCACGCACATTGCGCATCCTCTTCGTCTGCATGGGCAATATCTGCCGCAGCCCGACGGCTGAGGGCGTATTCCGCGCGAAAGTAGCTCAGGCGGGTTTGTCTGAAGTCGTCAAGATCGATTCCGCTGGAACACACAACTACCATCCCGGCAGCCCACCCGATGAGCGCAGCCAGCAGCATGCGCTGCGGCGAGGCTATGACTTGAGCCAACTGCGGGCGCGGCAGATCTCCGATGCGGATTACGAGAAGTTCGACATGATTCTCGCTATGGACTGGGACAATCTCGCATTACTACAAGCGGATTGCCCGCCGCAGCATCAGCCTAAGCTCCAGCTTTTTATGCAGCATGCTGATCAAAGCAGGACGCCCGGTGAGATCGTGCCCGATCCCTATTTGGGCGGTGCAGTTGGTTTTGAGCAGGTGCTTGATTTGCTGGAAATGGGATGCGATGGATTAGTGAAAAAATTACTAAATAGTCTTAAAAACTACCGCTCATCCGATTTATAGGCTTATTTAGGTGTTTTTTGACTAATTTGTCCAAATACATGGATTTCGGGCTCAAACCGCAGTAATATCAATCTTGAGCGAATTAGTAGGGATTAGGTTATACTTGAGTTAATCACTCGGGAATGGCAGCTAGACCTACGAATCGTCAGCTTGCATTAGCCCAGATGGCCTAGGCAAGTTAGTTGGGTAAAAGCTTAGAACTATTGTGTTTCAAGCTAACGAACGTGTCAGCTACCAAAGGAGCCAAACATGCGTCTTACTACTAAAGGCCGTTTCGCGGTCACAGCAATGATTGATCTGGCTTTGCGCCAAAACGCAGGTCCAGTCACACTCGCGGCTATCAGCCAGCGCCAGCAAATTTCTCTGTCTTATCTCGAGCAGCTTTTCGGCAAATTGCGCCGTAATGGTTTGGTCGAATCCACTCGTGGGCCCGGAGGCGGCTACACGCTCGGGCGTGAAGCCAAAGGCATTTGCATTGCCGAGATCATCACCTCTGTTGATGAAGCGATGGACGCGACCAGCTGCGGCGGCAAAGAAAACTGCACCGGTGAGGCCAACCGCTGCATGACGCACGATCTCTGGAGCAAGCTCAATGCCCGCATGAGCGAATTCTTGGGCTCAGTAAGCTTGCAAGATATGGTTGACGAACAGTTGGCCAAAGGTGTGCATATTGAAATCAAGCCGATGCTCAAAAAAGCCATTGCACCGATGCAAATGTCAAAGCCGATCAGCATTAACGTGCCAAACTCGGTGTTTGCATTGGGTGGAGCGGCCTTCGCTAAATAAGTAAGCCTATTTCAATTCGGTGCATCTTCACCACGTCAGATTTTTAGCCAGACACTCGCAACATGAGCGCCACGCCACATTTCCCCATCTACCTCGATTATTCATCCACCAATCCGTGTGACCCACGTGTTGTGGATGCGATCATTCCTTGGTTGCGCGAGCATTTCGGCAACCCTGCTTCTCGCTCGCACGCATGGGGGTGGGAAGCGGAGGCTGCGGTAGAAAAAGCACGTGAGCATATTGCGGCGTTAATCAGCGCTGATCCACGCGAAATCGTGTGGACTTCCGGCGCCACGGAATCCAACAACCTCGCCATCAAAGGCGCAGCCGGTTTCTACAAAACCAAGGGCAAGCACCTGATCACCGTGAAAACCGAGCACAAAGCCGTGCTCGACACCATGCGCGAGCTGGAGCGCCAGGGCTTTGAGGTGACTTACCTTGACGTGCAAGAAGACGGTCTGCTCAATTTGGACGTATTCAAAGCCGCTATCCGCCCAGACACGATTTTGGCCAGCGTGATGTACGTCAACAACGAGATCGGCGTGATCCAGGACGTGACGGCCCTGGGCAATATCTGCCGCGAAAAAGGCGTGATCTTCCACGTGGACGCAGCGCAGGCCACGGGCAGAGTAGAGTTTGACATCAGCAAAATGCCGATTGATTTGATGAGTCTGACCAGCCACAAAACCTATGGCCCCAAAGGCATCGGCGCGCTGTATGTGCGCCGCAAGCCGCGTATTCGCATCGAAGCGCAAATGCACGGCGGTGGCCACGAAAGAGGGATGAGAAGCGGAACTTTGCCAACGCACCAGTGCGTAGGCATGGGCGAGGCCTACCGCATTGCCAAAGAAGAAATG
>JAYSRZ010000299.1:0-12017 GCA_043720775.1 Variovorax sp.
GCTCTCCGGTCTGGTGGTGAATCTGCGCATGGCGGTTTACAGCGCTGCCATGGCGCCGCGCCTGCGCCATCTGAGCTCGCCACGCCGCATGTTGGGCGCAGCGTTTTTGGTGGATAACGCGTTTGCATTCATGGAGCAGCGCCGTCTGAACAAACCTGAAGAGAGCAACGATCATCTGCTGGCCTACTACGCGGGGCTGACCTGCGTGCTCTGGCCGGCTTGGATTGCGTTTTGCATCGCTGGCTCGCTGCTGGGCAGTGTGATACCTACAAGCTGGCAGCTGGATTTTGCAATTCCGCTGGCTTTTATTGCAACGCTATCGACGACGGTGCGCAGCATGCCGTTGCTGGCCGCTGCCGTGGCAGGCGGTGTGGCAAGCGTTGCGCTGTTTGCGCTGCCGCTCAAGTTGGGGATGATTGCCGCTTGCTTGCTCGGCCTGTTGGCGGGCTTGATCGTCGAGAAACTCATGCCTCCAGTCAAATCTATCTCCGCAGAAGCCTCGCCTGCGCAACCCAAGGAGCAGCGATGAATAGCCTGAGCACATGGGAGAGCTGGGCGGTGGTGCTGGCATTAGGCCTGGGCACTTTCCTGATCCGCTATTCCTTTATCGGCCTGTTTGCCAACCGCGACATGCCCGCGTGGCTTTCGCATGGTTTGAAACTCATCGTGCCCGCGATTTTTGCGGCGATTGTGGCCAGCGGCGTGGCGATTTCAAATGGCCAATTCGGCGGCGGGGCGCTCTGGCCTAAATACGGCGCTGCAGCTTTGGCGCTTGCCGTGGCGCTGCGCTACAAGGGCAACATCTTGATCACCGTGATCACGGGCATGGCGGCGCTGCATGCACTTTTGGCGCTGCAACGTTGGCTGGGCTGATCTTTGGAATGTTGATTAAAAAAGTTGGTTTTTTCAATCAACATGAGCTTATCGATTGTCCTTCTCAATGAGGGGGATTGAAAAGAGCGATTAGACGCAGCGGCACAGAGCGGTTAAGGTACACGTTCCTGAATTTGTTCAGGGCAAACGTTTGTTAAACCCTAGGAGAATCATCATGGCAGCACTCAAAGGCTCCAAGACAGAAGACAACCTGAAAGCCGCTTTCGCAGGCGAATCTCAGGCCAACCGTCGTTATCTGTATTTCGCAAACAAAGCTGACGTTGAAGGTCAGAACGATGTGGCGGCTCTGTTCCGCTCCACCGCTGAAGGCGAGACCGGCCACGCGCACGGTCACCTTGAGTGGCTTGAGCAGTGCGGCGATCCAGCCACCGGCTTGCCGATTGGCTCCAGCCGTCAAAACCTGACAGCTGCTGTTGCTGGCGAAACGCATGAGTACACCGACATGTACCCCGGCATGGCCAAAACTGCACGCGACGAAGGTCACGACGAAATCGCCGATTGGTTCGAGACTTTGGCCAAGGCTGAGCGTTCACACGCGAATCGTTATGCCAAGGCATTGGCTGAACTCGTGGATTGATTGAGGTTTAAAACCTGAATTCAATTTTTGAACGCAGAGGACGCGAAAGTTACGCAGAAGACGCGAAAAAGAAACAGCCAAATTTTGGTTTTCTTTTCTGCGACCTCTGCGAATCCTTCGCGACCTCTGCGTTCAAAGTTCTTTTGGTCTGTGGATTGAAAATTTTTATAAGCGAGAGCACGCATGGCACGCGAAGGCAGTTTAGAAGCTCCCACCCGTCACCCGATTGACTGGAAGGGTGCTGATTATTACAACGAAGAATCCACCTTCAAAGAAATGGAGCGCATCTTCGATATTTGCCATGGCTGCCGCCGCTGCGTGAGCTTGTGCGGATCATTCCCCACGCTGTTTGATCTGGTGGACAACAGCAAGACTTTAGAAGTCGATGGCGTTGACAAGAAAGATTATTGGAAGGTCGTTGATCAGTGCTACCTGTGTGACCTTTGCTATTTAACAAAATGCCCGTACGTGCCCCCGCATGAGTGGAATTTGGATTTCCCGCATACCATGCTGCGCGCCAAGGCAATCAAATTCAAAAAAGGCGAAGTGGGCTTAGGCGAAAAGCTACTCGCCTCTACCGATGTGCATGGCCAATTTGCTGGCATCCCCATCGTAGTGCAAACCGTGAATGCGGTGAATAAAACCAAGCCAGCGCGTGCTGTGATGGAAAGCACGCTGGGCGTACACAAAGATGCTTGGCTGCCCGAGCTGGCCACTAAGAGATTCCGACCAGCTGCGAAGAAACTGGCTAAGCAATCGAAAGTGACGCAAGCTATCAACGGCACGCTCACCCCCGGCAAAGTGGCGATTTTTGCCACCTGCTATGTGAATTACAACGAGCCTGGCATTGGCCATGATCTGCTCAAAGTGCTGGAGCACAACGGCATCCAGTACACCATCGTCGAGAAAGAAAAATGCTGCGGCATGCCCAAGCTCGAACTCGGTGATTTGGAATCCGTGAACGCGAGCAAAGAAGCGAATATTCCTGTGCTCGCGCGCTATGCGAAAGAAGGCTACGCGATCCTCTCTGCTGTGCCGAGCTGCACGCTGATGTTCAAACAAGAAATTCCGCTGATGTATCCGCAAGAATCGGATGTGCAAGCCGTGAAAGAAGCGATGTGGGATCCGTTTGAATATCTCTCAGCTCGCAAAAAAGATGGCCTACTTAAAACCGAATTCCCGGTGAGCCTTGGCAAGATAAGCTACCAAATGCCCTGCCATGGCCGCGTGCAAAACATCGGCAAAAAGACGGAAGAAATTTTGAAACTCGTGCCCGGCACGAGCGTGCACACACATGAGCGCTGCAGCGGCCACGCCGGCACCTTCGGCGTGAAGAAAGATTATCACGAGCAAGCCATGAAGATCGGCAAGCCACTCTTCAAGAAAATGGCCGAACACAAAGACGGCGGCTCCCCCGATGTGATCACGAGCGATTGCCCGCTCGGTGGCCACCACATCGCGCAAGGTTTTGAAAACAACAAGCTCTACAACCCTGCAGGCGTTGTGCCGCCTCAGAAGCATCCGCTGACTTTGGTGCGCGAGGCTTATGGATTGAGCTGAGTTTTAAAACCAAATACCGAATACAAAATTCAGGACGCGAAAGACGCAAAAGTTACGCGAAAGAAATACCAAAAAGAAAAAAGAGAATTGAAGGTTTGAAATCACTTCCATTTCTCTTTTTCGCGTCTTTCGCGTAACTTTCGCGCATTTCGCGTCCGGTATTAAATTTGAATTTAGATGAGTACAAATCATGCAAATCACCGGAAACATCACCCCCGAATCGCTCATGTCTCTTGAGCAGTATCACAAGTGGCGCAAGCTGCATAAAGCTGAGCTGCTCGCGCATCGCAAATTACGCTCCTTGCATTTGGGTGAGCACATTACCTTGCAATTTGAGAGCGAGATGACGATTCGTTATCAGATTCAAGAAATGCTGCGCATTGAAAAGATTTTTGATGAAGAAGGCATCGCGCAAGAGATTGAGGTGTATTCCGCGCTGGTGCCCAGCGGCAGCAACTGGAAAGCCACGATGCTGATTGAATACCCTGATGTGAACGAGCGCAAGCGTGAGCTGGCGAGGCTAGTGGGAGTAGAGCACAAGATGTTTGTTGAAGTCGAAGGTCATGCACGCGTGTATGCGATTGCCGATGAAGATTTGGATCGCAGCACCGATGAAAAAACCTCGGCTGTGCATTTCATGCGCTTTGAATTGACGGCTGCGATGAAGGCTTCCATGAAAGCCGGCGCTGCAGCCAAGCTCGGCTGCGATCACACGAATTACCCTGCGCACATGACTATGACCGAGGAAGCGTTGGCATCTCTGGCCAGTGATCTGCGCTGATTGAAGCATTCACTGAGATTTCAACAGCGGCTGTGATCGGCAGGCACTGAGTTAACCGTTACAGTGCAGGGCATGATTTCATTGCCTGAGCTTCTCGCCCTTCCCAAGATTGACACGCACTGCCATGTGCTTGATCCAGCACGCTTTCCTTATGCACCGGATGTGGCTTATCGCCCTGCCGGGCAGGAGATGGGCGAGCTTATCGCGCTTCATGCAGTGATGGCCTTTCATGGCGTGCGCCATGCTTTGCTGGTGGGCCCCAATTCTGGCTATGGGCTGGATAACCGATGCATGTTGAATGCGATCACTTCAGGTGGCGCATGTTTTAAAGGGATCGCTGTCGTGCCCAACGATGCAAGCGATGAATTGCTTTCTGAGTTGCAGCAGCGTGGCGTGATCGGCGTGGCTTTCAATGCGTCGCTACACGGAACGGCTTACTACGCGGATATCGCGCCCTTGCTCAAACGCTTGGCGCAAAAAAATTTGTGGGCTCAGTTTCAAGTAGAGGGCGATCAGCTGATGGATCTGCTGCCGATGATTGAAGCCAGTGGCGTAAGTGTGATGTTTGATCATTGTGGCCGCCCGACGATTGCGGCGGGTTTGCAGCAAGCGGGTTTTCATGCGCTGCTTGCGCTCGGGCGTGCTGGGCAAGCTGTGGTGAAGCTCTCGGGCTTTGCGAAGTTTTCTCAAAAAGGATTTCCCTTTGACGATGCCAAGCCTTACATAGAAGCGCTGGCGCATGATTTCAGCTTGCAACGCTGCATGTGGGCATCGGATTGGCCGTATCTCAAAGCATCGCCTCGATTAGACTACGGGCCTATGATGGCGCTGTATGCGGATCTGTTCAGCTTTCAGGAGTGCGAGCAGATCATGTGGCACTCGCCGAAGGCTCTTCTCCAGTTTTGATTTTTATGATTTCTCCAGACCCCCGACGTGATGTGTACGCTGTGATCGGCAACCCGATTGTTCAATCCAAATCGCCCATCATTCACGGCTTGTTTGCAGCAGCAACAGGCCAGCAGATGGAATACACCAAGGTAGAAGGGCGTATTGGCGAGTTTGCCAAGCAGCTCGATGAGTTGCGCGCAGGCGGTATGCTCGGCATGAATGTGACGGCGCCTTTTAAGCTGGAAGCGTTTGCTTATGCGACGCATTTATCCGAGTCTGCAAGACTAGCTGGTGCTGTGAACGCCCTGAAATTTGAAGGCAAGGAAGTCCACGCGGAAAATTTTGATGGCGTGGGCCTAGTCAATGATATTGAGCGCAATCACGCCATGCCCATGCGCGGCAAAAAAGTGCTTTTGCTCGGTGCAGGAGGCGCGGTGCGCGGGGCTTTGCTGCCATTTGCACGTGCTGAGCCAGCTGTGCTTGTGGTGGCCAATCGCACATTGGCCAAAGCGCAGGAACTGGTCCATATGCTGCGCGAGCAATCGAGCGTGAATGTCATCGCGTGTGGTTATGAAGATTTAAGCGAACCGTTTGATGTGATCGTTAACGGCACATCTGCATCCCTCTTTGGCCAAGCGCCTCCTCTGCCCGATGCGGTGTTTTCAACCACCAGCTTGGTCTATGAAATGGCTTACGGCAAAGGCGCAACGCCGTTTTTGCAACAAGCCAAAGCTGCCGGAGCCACGCGCATCGTTGATGGCGTGGGCATGCTGGTGGAGCAGGCGGCGCTAGCTTTTGAGTGGTGGCGCGGCATGCGGCCGAGCACGGCTGAAGCCATTGCCCAGCTCGCGATTCCGATTGATTTCGCTTAAAAAATTGGCTGCTTAATGCAGTAGCTATTGCATCAGCGCATAACTGCTGATCAGCATTGCACGAAATGCTAGGTGAAAACCTCATTCCCAGTAGCGGCATGGGTAATGTACGATTCAGTACGTTTTTAGTTTTCCCTCGTATTCAACCTCTTTCGGAGATTCACCATGCAACGCCGCACTTCTCTCACATTCGCTCTCAAAACCGTAGCGCTCAGCGCAGCATTGGTAGCGGGAACAGCCGCTTTTGCTCAAAATATCAAGCTTGCAGCCATCGTGGAGCTTTCTGGCGGCGGCGCAACTTCAGGCACCAACTTTAAAAACGGCGTGGAGCTCGCTGTGAAAGAGATCAATGCCGCTGGCGGCATCATGGGCAAGAAGCTGGAACTCTCCATCAACGACACCACGACCAACCCCGGCGTGGCTTTGGCGCTGACGAAGAAAGCGATTGACAACGATGTATTCGCCATCTTCGGCCCGGTGTTTTCTGGCTCGATCATGGTGAGCATGAAAGAAAGCCAGAAAGCAGAAATCCCGAATTGGACAGGCGGCGAAGCAGCCAGCATCACACTGCAAGGCAATCCGTACATCTTCCGCACCAGCTTCACGCAAGCCACCGCGATGCCAAAAATTGGCCGCTATATCAGCGATCAGGCCAAGGTGAAAAATCTCTCGATCATTTATGTGAACAATGATTTTGGGAAAGGCGGTTTGGACATGATCAAGAAGACGCTGGCCGGCGGCCCCACAAAAATCGTGGATGAGATTTCTACTGATGCAGGCCAAGTGGACTTTTCTGCTGCTGTGCTCAAAGCAAAGGCCAGCGGCTCGGATGCGCTCTTTGCCTATGTGAACGAAGATGAATCCGCTCGCTTGCTTCGCGAGCTGCGCAAGCAAGGCTTTGCCAAGCCCATCATCGGCGAGACGACGCTCACCGGCCAAAAAGTGATTGAGCTCTCGGGCGATGCGGCTAATGGCGCTGTGGCACACGTCGGCCTCACGATCGATGCGCCGAGCGCAGAGATGCTGAAATTCAAAGCCAAGTTTTACCAAGACTACAAATACCTGCCCGATCACAACGGCCCCAAAGGCTACATCGGCGTGTACACCATGAAAGCGGCGATTGAGAAAGCTGGCAAAGTCGATCGCAAGGCCGTGGCTGCTGCGATGAAGGGCTTAGAGCTCGATGTGAAAAAGCATCCTGGCGTGCTCGTGAGCGGCCGCTTCGATGACAAAGGCGATGTAGATCGCGAGAGCTATTTGGTGCAGGTGAAAAATGGTCGCCAAGAAGTGATTTCTGTGTTGCCGGCTTTGTCGGCTAAGAAATAAGTCTGTTGTCGAGGAAAGAGGAATTTCCGGTCGCGAAAGACGCGAAGGTTACGCGAAAGACGCGAAAAAATACCAAAGGTTTTGGAACGAGTTTTGCAGACTTTGTGTATTAACCGGAAGGTTTTTGAATCCATTTTGAATTTCTTTTTCGCGTCTTTCGCGTAACTTTCGCGCTTTTCGCGTCCGGAAACTTGTATCTGAATTTCTATCCTCGCCAACTAAGCAAATGACAGATTTTTTCCAGCTCGTCTTCAGCGGCATGGCCACTGGGAGCATTTATGCGCTCGTAGCGCTTGGCTTCACGCTGCTTTGGCAAGCTGCTGGCACGATTAATTTTGCGCAAGGTGAGTTTGTGATGCTGCCAGCGTTTGGCATGCTGGCTTTCATGGCTTGGGGTGCGCCTTTGCCGATTGCTTTTTTGCTCACCGTGATCGTTGCGACCATAGTGCTCGGTTGGGCATTCAAGCGTACTGTCGTTGATCCGCTGTTCAAGCACGGCATGATGCAAATTGTGGTGGCTACGATTGGCTTGTCGATCATCATGAAAAATACGCTGCGCGCGGGCTACAGCGCCGAAGCGCATGCCTTTCCCAATATGTTTGGCGAGAAGCTGTTCCAGTTTGCTGGTGTCACGGTTTCGCTGGGCGACGTGGGCACGCTCGTTGCGGCGCTTGTGATCGTCTTTGCTACGCAAGCTTTTCTCTCACAGACGATCACAGGCCGCGCGATGCAAGCTGTGGCGCAAAACACCGAGAGCGCAGCCGTGCTCGGCATCAATGTGCCGCGTATGATTTTTTACACCTTTGCTGTGAATGCGATGCTGGCCTGCTCCGCTGCGATTTTGGTGACGCCGACTTATCTCGCTAAATTTGACATGGGTGATTCGCTGGGCACGAAAGCATTTTTTGCCGCAATCATCGGCGGGTTTAACAATTCGCGTGGTGCGTTGCTCGGCGGCTTGATCGTGGGCGTGAGTGAGAACCTTGCAGCAGCATATGTCTCACCGGCTTACAAAGATGCAGTGGCGCTCGTTGTGTTTATGGCGGTGATTTTGTTTCGCCCGCAAGGCTTGCTCGGGCGGAAAGAGGAGCGCAAGGTATGAGTGCAACTCTTAAAGAAAATCGATTACTTGCCGGCGTTTTCGTTGCGCTAGTAGCTATTATTTTGATAGCTGTTCCGCCCTTCCTTAAAAACTACGGTGTGTATCTCTTCAGTCTCTGGCTGGTCTTCGTGGTGGCCACGATGGGCCTCAATCTCACGGTGGGCTATGCCGGCCAAAAGTCGCTCGGGCATGCAGCGTTTTTTGGCATCGGTGCGTATGGCGTGGCGATTGCCATGAAGGCGGGGCTCTCATGGTGGCTGGGCTTGCCGCTGGCGATGGTGGCTTGCTTCGTGATGGGCTTGGCGCTGGGCTTTCCTGCGCTGCGCGTGCAGACGATTTACTTGGCTTTTGCTACGCTGGGCTTTAACACCGCGATGTGGCTCGTCTTCCGCAACGAAGAATGGCTCACGGGCGGGACGTTTGGCTTTAACGGGATTGCGCGGCCAGATGTCTTTGGTTTCTCGCTCAAAGGGCATTTGGCTTATTACTATTTCACGTTGGTCATTGCAACGATTGCGATTGCACTGCTCTGGGGCTTGCTGCGCTCGCCTTGGGGCAAGGCCTTTCAGTCGCTCAGAGACAACCCGATTCGTGCGGAAAGCTTGGGCATTGATACTCGCGCCTACACCTTGCTTTCGTTTGCGATTGGCGCTGTGTATGCGGGCCTAGCGGGCGGCTTGTATGCCTCGCTGGTGGACTACATTGAGCCTGGCTCATTCACTGTAGGCGCGTCGATCACGATGTATTTGATGGTGGTGGTTGGCGGTGCGGGTTTGTTTGTGGGGCCGCTGGTGGGTGCGCTGATCGGCTTGATTTTGCCGGAGTGGATTCGTGATGTGTCGCCGATCTTCTCGAACTGGTTTTTGCCGATCTTTGGGCTGTTTGTGATCGCGATTTTGGTGTGGCTGCCAGATGGGCTGGCGAGTTTGCCTGAAAAGCTATTTTCTAAGAGAAAAGTGCTGCAAGCCGGCATGTCATCTGTGCAAGGTGCTATCAAAAGCGAAGTGATGAGTGATAAGACTGTGGAAGACGTGAGATGAGCGCGCCGTTCCTAAAAGTCACCGATATGAAGAAAGCCTATGGCGCGATTCAGGCCGTGGGCGGCGTGAGTTTTGAAGTGATGCCGGGCGAGATTTTTGGCGTAATCGGGCCCAATGGGTCAGGCAAAACGACGCTGTTCAATTCCATGCTCGGGCAGATCAAGCCTGATTCGGGGCGCATTGAATTCAAAGGCCAAGATGTGACGAAAGCCGGGCCGCTGGAGCTCTCGCGCCTCGGCGTGGGGCGCACGTTTCAAACGCTGCAAGTCTTCGGAAAAATGAGCGTGCGAGACAACTTGATCGTGGCCGCGCAAGAGCATCAGGGCAGCAAATTTAGCCGGATGTTTGCTGCGCCAGATTCTGGGCTGGGTGCTAAAGCGGATGCGCTGATTGACCAGTTTCGCATCAGTCATGTGGTTGATTTGAAAGCGGGCACGCTGAGCTATGGCCAGCAAAAGCTGGTGGACATTGCGATGGCTTTTATGCGCGAGCCAGATTTGGTGTTGCTGGATGAGCCCTGCGCGGGCGTGAATCCTTCGCTCGTGGGCGGCATTTCTTCGCTGCTCAAAGCTTTGAATGAAAAAGGCTTGGGTGGTAAAAAAAGCAGCTTCGTCGTGATCGAGCACAACATGGATTTTGTGATGAGCTTGTGTCATCGCATTATGGTGATGGTGGAAGGTAAGGTACTCGCAGTGGGTACTCCCGCTGAGATTCGCGGCAACAAGGCCGTGCTTGATGCTTATCTTGGAGCGTGATCATGAGCTCAGATATCGCTATTCAATTCGACAAAGTGCTCGCAGGCTACAAGGATCTGATGATCCTGAATCATCTGGATTTAAGCATCCGCCGCGCTGCGATCACGCTATTGATTGGGCCGAATGGCGCAGGTAAATCCACCGTGCTCAAAACACTCTTTGGCTTGCTCAAGCCACGCGAAGGCCGCGTGCTGTTTGAAGGCCAAGACATCTCTGGTCTGACGCAAAAAGAACTGCTCGGCAAAGGCTTGGCCTTCGTGCCGCAGGGGCGCAATCTGTTTCCGCAGCTCTCGGTGTATCAAAACCTTGAGCTTGGCGGCATCACGCTCGGCACGAAGCTCACGCACGAGCGCATCCCCGAAGTGCTCAAACATTTCCCGCGTGTGCAAGAGCGCATTCATTCGCAGGCCAGCGCATTGAGCGGCGGCGAGCAAAAGCAGCTTGAGATTGCTCGCGCTTTGCTGCTGCGCCCGAAAGTGCTGCTGATCGATGAGCCATCGATTGGCCTTTCGCCAATCGTGGTGAAAGATGTGTTTAAGCTGCTGCAAGATTTGGCTGCGAAGGGCACGACGATTTTGATGGTGGAGCAAAACGTGAAAAGCGCACTCAAAATTTCTGATGAAGCGATCGCGCTGGAATCCGGCCGCTGCGTGTTGCATCGTAAGGCTTCAGAGTTGTTGGCTGATCCGGATATTGAGAGATTGTTTCTGGGTGGGCATGTGGTTGCTGCTGAGGTTCAAAATTAATACCGGACGCGAAAGACGCAAAAGTTACGCGAAAGACGCGAAAAAGAGAAGGAAAAATGAAAAGAACTTGAGAGGAAATCAACTATTTTCATTTTTTGAATTTTATTTTCTGACTTTCTTTTTCGCGTCTTTCGCGTAACTTTCGCGCATTTCGCGTCCGGCTGTTCTCTCTTGTATTTGGCTGTTTATTAGGAGATCCAAATGAGTGACCTGTTGATGAAAGCGCCAGAGCGTGTAGATGGGCGCGAGCCTTTGCAGCATTCGTTTTCCGATGCAGCCAACCCGATTGGGCTGGACGGTATTGAGTTCATTGAATACGCCACTTCCAAGCCGCAGGCGCTGGGCCAAGTATTGGAGATGATGGGCTTTAAGCCTGTGGCTCGGCATCGCTCGCGTGAGGTATTGCTCTATCGACAGGGCGGCCTCAATATTGTTGTTAACGCGCACCCCGATGAAGTGCGCGGTGCGACGCATGGTAAAGAGCAGCCTGTGATCTCTGCGATTGCTTTGCGTGTGCGCGATGCGCGCTCGGCCTATGCCTATGTGCGCGATCGGGGCGCTTGGGAAGTGTCCACCCATGCGCAGGTGATGGAGCTGAATATCCCAGCGATTCATGGCGCGGGCGGGAGCCGGATTTACTTTGTGGATCGGTATCGTGAATTTAGTATTTACAGCGTGGATTTCGTACCAATTCCGGGCGTTCACCAAGAGCCACCCGCTACCGCTGGCCTGCATTTCTTCGGCGTGGTGCAATACATCGGCGCAGAGCGCAGCAACGATTGGATTGCGTTTTACAAAGAGCTCTTTGGCTTTGAGCTGATCGCAGATGTTGAGCGCTTTGGCATCATGCCCAAAGGCACACTGATGAAGAGCCCGGCGCTCTCTGCGAATGCCGGCTTCATGCTGCAAATGGTGGAGCCCGATGTGCATGTGGTGGATGGCGAAGAGCGCCTGCAGCGCATTGGCCTCGGCGTACCGGACGTGCTCGCCGCTGTAAATACGCTGCGCAAGCTAGGCATCGAGTTTGTGGAAACGAAAGCTACGCACACTGAGCAAAAAGGTGCGATCACGAAAACGTATATGGGTGGCGTGGTCTTTGAACTCGTGCAGAGCAACGCATCATGAAGCTGATCCGCGAATTCGGTATGGATACAATCAGCCTCGCCGGGCCGATTGAGGCCAAGCTGGCTGCGATGAAAGCCGCAGGTTTCGATCAGGTGATGCTCAAAGCGAATGATTTGGTCGGCCATCCCGGTGGGCTGCAAGCGGCTGTGAATGCGTGCAATCTCAGTGGGCTGCGCGCCACGGGCTTTCAAGTGCTGCGTGATTTTGAAGGCCTCTCAGGACATTTGCACGATTACAAGATCGACATTGCCAAGAGCATGCTGCAAATGGCGCACAGCTTGGGCGCGAAGGTCTTGCTCGCCTGCTCCTCCGTCTCTGCGCATGCAAGCCAAGATTTAGACAAGATTGCCG
>JAYSRZ010000300.1:0-1463 GCA_043720775.1 Variovorax sp.
TTGATGAAATTCGGCTGCCAGCCTTCTAGCGCGCGCTGCAAAGTGCGGTCTTCGCTGAGGTTGACGTTATTCGGAATTTTCTCGCTGTAGTTAATGCTCATGATGATTTCATTTCAATACATGGGTGGAGTGATTTCGGTTACAGCAAGCCACCTGCCTTGCTGCACAACGAGATTTCTAAATGCCAATTTAAATACAGTTTTGAACGCGAAAGCCGCGAAAGTTGCGCAAAAAAAAATACAAAAAAGAAGAAGTAAGTGTTTCAGTTGCACTTTCAATAACTTACTTTGCGCTTTTTTCTTTTGACTTTGTTTTTCGCACCTTTCGCGTAACTTTAGCGCCTTTCGCGTTCAAAAATTTATTCGAATTTCAAACCCGATTCCAATCAAAAGCCGCCTTATCGCCCTTGCCGTAAACCTTTAAAGCCCCCTTCTCTCCCACAGCATTCGGCCGTTGGAAGATCCAGTTTTGCCATGCGGTCAAACGTCCGAAGACGCGTGTTGCCATCGTCTCCACGCCGTTGAAGCGCAGATTGGCCTCTAACCCAGTCAAAGCATCTGGGCTCATCGCAACGCGCTCTTCGATCGCGATGCGCACTTCGTCCGCCCAGTCGATATCGTCTGGATTGGCTGTCACCAAGCCCACTGCAAATGCAGCATCAGCATCGAGCGGCTTACCAGCCACAGCGCGCACAGCTTCTAAAGCAGGCGCTTCGTCATAGAAGCGGCGCTGCAAACGGCTCTGGCCGGTAGCCATCGGATAGAGGCC
Organism: Variovorax sp.; assembly: GCA_043720775.1. Lineage (GTDB taxonomy): Bacteria > Pseudomonadota > Gammaproteobacteria > Burkholderiales > Burkholderiaceae_C > JANMDU01. The sequence goes on from JAYSRZ010000300.1 coordinate 769, forward strand.
AAAGTTCACATCGCTTACTGTGATCATGGGCGCTTTGGCTTCATCGTCTGGCAATGCAAGGTGATACGAGCGATCACAAGCCAAGGCAAGCTCCAAGAACGTTCCTGCGAAGCAAGAGCCTTCCTCGATAAATGCAAATAAACTGCGCGAGCTCACATCAATGCGGCTCAGCGTGCGGCGCAGCATGCCAATCGTCTCGCGCACAAACCAATGATCTTTATTCGCCATAAGTGCTGCATCCATGGAGAGCACGTTTTCTGCATCGCCTTCAGTCTTTAAAATCCACGTGCCGATGTCTAGTTCATTCGTGCGCATTTGCAAAATTGCATCATCGAGCTCGCGCGCGAGCACGAAGGGATACCAATTTGATGATACAGATTCGATAGCGCTCGGCGCAGATTCTATGCCGGCAACTGGCGCTTTTATCTTAAAAACTGCAAGTCGTTTGGCGCGATCAATCTCTACGCTCACATGCGAGTAGCTCAGCGCATCTGCTTCGATGGTGCAACTCAAAGGCGTGAGCGCCACGCCTTGGGCGCTAGCGGGCCGGTCGCTCATCGCAGCCAATTCCAAAGCACGCTTTTGCACCGCTTCAGCAAATTGCGCAGACTTCACAGCCTGATCCACCAAGCGCCACTCCACAGCCTTCTGGCCGCGCACGCCTTCCACGCTGGTGCAGAAAATATCCGCCAAAT
>JAYSRZ010000301.1:0-12006 GCA_043720775.1 Variovorax sp.
CATCCTTTTCATTTATTAGCTCGGAATTGAGCATGGGTGAACTTTAAAAGCGATCAAAATGCTGCGCAATTGACCTAATACTTCATAAATACCCAATAAAAACTTTGTAATCATGGTGTTTTGAATCAAAATCCAAGAAATGCAGACCTTACGCGGCATCCTCAATTTCACCCGCACTGCCGAGCTGGGCAGCTTTGCCAAAGCAGCCAAAGAGCTGGGCATTTCACCTGTGGCGGTGAGCCAAAACATCAGCCGCTTGGAAGCTGCGCTTGGCGTGCGGCTTCTGGCTCGCAGCACCCGCGCCTTGCAGCTCACGCCCGAAGGCCAAGCCTTTTTGGAGCAATGCCGCCAGCCGCTCGCCCAGCTCGATGCGGCTTGCAAAGAAGCGGCTAGCGATGCGAGGAGCGCGAGCGGCAAAGTCAGAGCCACCGTCGTATCGCCCGTGGCTTTTCTCTATCTCATTCCGCTTTTGCCGAAGTTTCAGCAACGCTATCCCGACATTCGGCTAGAGCTTGAACTGAGCGAAGATTCCAGCCCATTAATATCCAAACGCTTTGATGTGGGCATTCGAATCGGCGCTTTGAACGATGCAGCGTTTGTGGCGCGGCCACTCGGGCCGCTGCGCTTGCTGCTGTGCGCATCGCCCGCTTATCTCGCAGAGCACGGCAAGCCGCAAAGTTTGGATGATCTGGCTCAGCATCGCCTGCTGATGCTGCAAATCACAGGCAAAGAACAAACCACGCCCTTCATCGTGCAAATGCGCGGCGGCGAAACCAGCGCGGGCGCGCGCAGCATGCAATTCCTCCAGCTACCCGCCCATTTCATCTGCAACGATTTCAGAAGCCTTGGCCAAGCCTGCTTTGACGGCCTAGGCATTGCTCAACTGCCACAGCCCCAAGCCCTGATGCAACTTCGCGCAGGCCAACTGAAATTGCTGCTGCCCGATAGCGTAGCCGAAAGCATTCAGCTCTTCATACATTATCCGAGCCGCAAGCAACTGCCTGCCCGCGTCCGAGCCTTCGTCGATTTCGTGATCGAGCATTTTGCAGAGCACCCGGATTTGACAGCAGATGTGAGCAGTTTTGTGGCCTAGCGCTCAAACGCTTTTTTCAAAATCTCCCGCACCAAACTCCAAGAATCGTCTCGCGCCGTCGCGTGTTGCCCTGCTTGCACACCCTGGCCTGCGCGCGCAGATGAGCGGCTAGGAATATCGTTGCGCGTGATGATGCCGGCGACGGGGTTGTCAAAACCATGCACTGCGCCGGGATAGACCTTCACGGTCACATCATCGCCTTGGGCACTCAGCTGCTCGCCGAGCTTGATGCAGGGCTCGGGCAACGTCCAATCGTCATCAGCGCCGAGCAGCAGCGTGAGTTGCGCATTGGGGCGATAACCCGTGCGGGCCGCCTCCACGCAGCCGGGATAAAACGCAATTGCCGTTTTGACAGGTCGGCCAGCTGCTGTTACTGAAGGATGATTTTTATCTGTTGCAGCGAGCAGGGTTTGCGCACCATGACTCCAGCCGAGCAAGGCGATATGGTTGCGCTGCGCATTTGCCCAAGGCTGGGCGCGCACCCAAGCCAAAGCAGCCAGCGCATCAGCGCGACGCTCAACGATCCCCACACGAATGCCGTTCTTCAAGCGCTGCACTTCGGAGCACACTCCCTCAATGCCGCGCGAGCTAAAGCTGTCTGGAAACACGGCGTGATAGCCCTGCGCTTGTAGCATTTCCCCCAACGCGTGATGTCTTGCATTGAGCTGGCCTTTGCGAGCGCCAGCCGTGGCATACAAGCCGCCGCAGCCATGCAGTGCAATCACCACGGGTTGGGAGCTTTTCGCTTCATCTTTCGGTTTGTAATGCCACGCTTGGAGCTGAATGCCGCCCGGCCCTGGCAAAGAAATCGCTTCCTGTGCAAGCAAGGCGCTCGTCATCCCTGCGGTTGCGAAAAAATAGATCAGCTTGTGCATCAGTTTCATGCCAAAGAGTCTATCGCCGCCGAGAAGCTTTCACGCTGTTGTCGTAATACTCAGGCGGCTTTTTTTGCACCCAAACGATAAAAGCGGCGATGTCTTCATGGGCTTGAAGCAAAGTCCATGTGCCGTAACTTCTCGCCAGCTCTTTTTCAGTAAACGTGGCGTGAATTTTTCGGTGACAGATGCGATGCACAGTGTAGGTCTGCCGCCCGCCTTGGCTTTTGGGCAGTAAATGATGCTCATCAATACTTTGGCCCTGCACCAGCGGCCGGCCGCAAAGTGGGCAATCCTCAAGCGCTTGCTCAGCATAACCCAAAGGAGCATCTGTTCGTAGCGCACGCCGGCCCACCATATCAGCAGTTCTTCCATTGATATTTCAAAAGAAAATGGCCAATTTCCTTTGTAAATACTGCGTGAGGCGCTATTAAATTCATAGTATGGGAGAAGCATCATCAAGCTTGTGTGCGATACGCCTGCCGCTCAAAATAATTGTCGCGATAGGCATCTTTTCCCCTCGCCCAAGCCCATACGCTGGCCACTGGATAGGCCAGCAGCATGAAAGGGCCAAACATCTCAAACTGCCGCACATGCACTCGCTCATGCGCATGCCAGCGACGCAAATCAGAATAGCGAATCGCCACGATCACGTGCCCCAGCGTGATGGCGGCAAAGTGTTGACGCCCGAGAGCCGCAGCCAAACGCCCCTTGCCAAACCAAACCTCCAGCGCCCCACCCTGCCAGCGCATGCGCCCGCCTGAGAGCACAGCGAGCAGAGCCAAACTCAGGCCAAGCGCAGAGCACGGCGCGACCCAAAGCAGGCGAGTGGGCAACGACAAAAGCTCAGGTAAGCGCTTCATGCTTTATGCAACGTCACGTCGCTCTTTCGAGATGACTTTTCAAGCGATTCAGGCTGATCGGCCTCATAAAATATGCGTGAAGTGCTACAAAATACATAGTGAAAATTAAGAATTGCCGCTTAAGCGTGTTAACCGATCAGCAGCACCACCGCCCGAGCTTCCATGCTTTGGCCTTGGCCCACTGGGCCCAAGTGTTCATACGTTTTGGCTTTGATATTGACTTGTGAGTCGCTCACGCCAAGCGCCTCGGCAATACGGTTTTTCATCGCTGGCAAATGAGCGGCCAGTTTGGGCGCTTGCGCGATCACGGTGCTGTCCAAATTGCCCAACTCAAAACCCGCCTCTCGCACACGGCGCATGGCCTCTTGAAGCAGCGCGATGGAATCTGCGCCTTTGAAAGTTGCATCCGTATCCGGAAAATGCGATCCAATATCTCCTAATGCAGCCGCGCCCAGAAGTGCATCAGTGATCGCGTGGCAGAGCAAATCTGCATCCGAATGCCCAAGTAGCCCTTTGTCAAAAGGAATCTCCACGCCGCCGATGATGAGCTTGCGCCCCGGCACGAGTTGGTGGGTATCCCAGCCCTCGCCAATACGGATGCGCGGTAGTGATGATGCAGCGGGTGAATTCATCACCTTATTATGAAGGGCAGCAAGACCTAGGCCGGACGGCTGAGCGCCGCCATAAGCACCTCAGCTGTCATCGACCATTCAGAATCCTGCGCCACGGCCTCGTGGAGAAAATTGCGCTGGCTTTCGCTCCAAATGTGCGCTTGCACTAAGCCGCAATGGCGGCATGCGCCATCATGCTGGCTGATGAAAAGGTCGATGGCGGTTTGATCGTAAGGCAGACCAAGCTGCTTGAACAATTCGCTCATGGTTTTGGCAGGCATGCGTGGCTCCTTGTATCGTACAGCCCATTGTGCATCGCAGCAAGATGTTTCGCATCCAATAGGGTCTAAGCTATCCTCGTGCGCAACACGGCCTCTGCCAAAGCAAAATCTTCTGGGTAAGTCACTTTGAAATTCTGTGCGCTGCCGGGGATCAGCTTTGGCGCTATGCCCATCGCCTCGATGGCGCTGGCCTCATCCGTCACCGCATCGCCTGCCTGCTTCAAAGCTTGCAGCAACTGGCCGATGCGAAACATCTGCGGCGTTTGAGCGAGCCATTTGTCGGATCGATCCACCGTCGCGCTCACCCGCCCTGCGCTTTCCTGCTTCAAAGTATCGGCGAGCCTGAGCGCCATCAGGCCACCCACCGCATCGCCCTCGCATACATCAATGACTGCATCAATCTGCTGCGTCGTGATCAAGCAGCGCGCTGCATCGTGTACCAACACCCAATCGGCATGCTGTGCGCCGCGCTCCAGCAAAGAATTTAAACCTTGAATAACAGTTAAAGCCCTCGTACTTCCTGCGCTAGGCGCTACGAAAAACAGAGCACTTGGCAACTTGACGTGTTGTGCAAACAGCACATCATCAGGCGCAATCACCACCGCTACAGCGACCACTCGATCCACGCCAGAAAACGCAGCCAAGGTATGCGAGACCATCGGCTTCCCAGCAATCGCCCGATATTGCTTTGGCAAGCCCTCACCCGAGCGCGAGCCTGTGCCGCCGCAAGCGATTAACGCAAAAATTTTAGGGCTCAGCATGGCATCCTTATCGATCCAGAAATGCTTAAAGCGTATAGCGCGAGCAAGCTCACCTGTGTACCCCAAAGCTCTGCGACAAGATCACGTCAATCACACCATGGCGGCCAGGCGATTCAAAATAGGTTGAGGGGTATTTCTCTTCAGGCTTCATGTCTAAGCTGGCGATGACTGAATCGCGTATCAGCTTTTTTAAGCGCACTTCGCCATCAGCGCCTGCAACGATGGGTATAGGCTCAGCGACAAGCCTAAGCGCCAGCTCGGAGGCAATGCGCTGGCGGTGCTTTTGGATTTGTGCCTTCACCAAACTTGTATCAAAACTACCCAAAACAAGCGTGATCTCCGGCACGACGAGCTTTGCCAGCGGCAGCCCTAAGCTAGATGATGCAACAAGGCTGACGCTCAAAGGCTCGTCGAGCAAAGCCACACTGCGGGCCGCCAAATCATTGATTCGAAGCAAGCGCTCAGGCGGCGCGAGCTCTGCGTGCTTTTCGAGCAGATCGAGCTTGCGGTCAAACAATGCGCGGCGTTCGGCTTCGCTGGTTTGAGGGTTTTCCATTTGCGTTCGGATATCGGCCAGTTGCTGCGCTGGCGGCAAACTCATCCATCGCTTGGAGGCGTAGCTGCCAAGCGCCCAAGCAAGCCCCACGCACAGTATCAGCCCTGCAACGGGTAGCGCCCATGTTTTTGATGCACTGGCTGTTTGAGTAGTCTGCTTTGCGATTTGCGGGCGAGGTGCTCGCTGGGTCGATGTCGGCTTCGAGGGCTGAGGCATAGCTGCGGCAGCTTTGAGGCTCGCATCGAGTGCTGCCTTACGCGGTGGATCCGCCAACAACTCATACGCCTGCGTGAGGCTCGCAGCAACCTGCGCCATGTCTGCATTGCCCGGGTGACGATCTGGGTGATAGCGCTGAATCAAGCTGCGATAGGCCGCGCGAATGACTTGGTCATCCGCAGCAGGGCTCACCTGCAAAATATCGTAAGGATTCACAAGCGTGCTAATCCACTTAAACGCGAAATATCAGTCTGGCTCGGCAACTCATCTGCGCTGTAGCGTTTGCCGCCACTGCTCCTCAAGCTGCTTGACTCTTCGCTCCTCGGCGATGCGTTCAGCCTCTTTGCGCTGCTGTGCTTCTCTGTCCTGCTGGCGTTGCTCCATCTTCAATTCCTGCTGCTGTCTTTCCTCGTCAGCGCGCAGCTGAGCCGCTACGCGTTGCGCGTCGCGCCTCGCATCATCGTCTTCTCTGCGTTGCTCGCGCTGTTCGCGTTTAGTTTGTTCGCTGTCTTGTTTTTCGCTGCGTTGCTCATTTTCGCGGCGCCGCCGCTCCGTCTCAAGCCGCTCAAGCTCGGCCATATTGGCAGGACGCACTCCGTAGGCTTGAAAGTAATCTTCAATGGCAGCGCGCTCCATCGCTTTCGTGCTGGCAGGGTTGGCTTGCATCGGTGCACTCGATGCGCAACGCGAAACGCCAAACGCAACGCCTGCCAGCACGATCAAAAACATCAATATCCGCAGCAATGGCCCAGAAGACAACACATTGAGCAGAGCACTTGGTGAACTTGCGCCCGCATCGGCCTGCTCGCGCGCGAGGCTTCTCTGCCCTGACTGCAGCAACATGGCATCTGCTCGGAGCGAAAGCGATTCGGCTCGCAATGCCAAAGCATCAGCACGCAGTTTCACAGACTCATCGATGCCCGGTGTGATGGGCTCCAAGCTCAAAGCCAATCCGCCAGTGCGTGGCAACGATGCATCTGGCGTCGCATCGCCTTGCAGGCCTGCCAAGCGCCCAGTTTCGGTTAATTTAGCGTCGTAAGTTAAACGAGACGAAGAGTCAAGCAAGGTGCCGGCAGCAATCCTTAGCATTTGTTTGGCACGCGCCATCTCATCAGCACCCATAGCAGCAGCAGAATTCTCTAGACTCGCTAATTGCTGCGTAAAAGCACCACGAATCTCCGCTATTTCTGCTGAGGGCAACACGCCAAGAACTTCATAAAGACTGCGGTTTTTATCCATCTTTTCCTATCTGCCGAGCTTGCATATTTTGTGCAGAGATTGTAGTTGCGTCGCTTGCCTGATGCGACCAGCGCGAACCCGTTCGCCAAATGAATGCACAATATCCGCCGACTTCGAAAATGTAGCTTTCTCGCAACATTACAAAGTTGCGAAGAATAAGCACCTCAACAAAAGCACAAAAATTAACATTTAAGTACTAATTTTGTAAAAAATGTAAGTAGCAAATGAATTTTGCTGCATAAAATGTAAAGTATTCTACTTTTTAGTTAAAGATACATCTATGAACATACTGCGATGTTTCAACAAAAAAAACAGTGCGATATTTGCGCGTCGTTGGAAGTACAGCATCTTAGGCTTGTGTACCCTCGCGGGGCTCACCTATGCTCACAGTGTCGGCCAAGTGCAAACCACTAAGTTTTTTGCTCCCGAGACTGTGCAATTGCTTAAATCACGCATTGGCTCACCCACACCGGGCATTCAGGTGGGTGATGTTTTGAGCTACATCATTCAATTCACACCCATTGCCAACGGCGCTAACGTCGGCGTAGCAGGCTACATCACAGATTATTTGCCGCCCGGCGTTGAGGTGGTGGGCGCCTCCATTGTCAACAAGGACGCAGCGGGTAATTACATTGATATTTCACCCAGCTTACCCGGCGGCATCGACACAGGCTGGGGTCGTGGCACCCACAACTACCTCGCCCCCTTCAGCTCTGCGGCATATGACCCTACAGGCCTGTGTGCCGCCGGTGGCTTCACGAATAATTGCAGCGGACGTTTGACTGAATTACACGCTGATACAGGCATTTTCTTCAGCACCGATTCGCGCACCGCCGTCTTCCCTGCCTTGCCCACGCGCATCGCCCAAGCAGTCAACGGCTACAACATCAGCCCCACTGCAGAAGGCCAGCTCAATCCCATCATCGGTCAGACCAATGCCACCACGCACAACTTGTGGGATGCGGCGATGACCAATGCGTTCGGCTCCACAGCAGGTGATATCGCAGCAACGGCTTTGCCCAAATCTACGCAAACATCGCTCGCCGGCGGTAACGGCGCAGCGCCTTTCATGGCAGGCTCAGCAGTTGCAGGCCCGCAATCGGGCTACACATTGGATTACACAGGTGCGGTAGGCCCGTGGCAGCGTATTGCTTATAACGGCTCGCGCATCGGCGATCCCACCACGGGCCCAGCCACCAACGCAGGCGCATCACTGACCGCCGTGGGCGGCTTGCCCACCAGCGCTGGCGTCAATCTGTCTCTGGCTTCACCCTTGCCTGCTGGCACGAATGCCGTGCGTTGGGCTGTGGGCAAATTGGTGGTGGGTGAAATCCGCTACGTCAAGATCAGCATCCGCGTGACTGCACCACCACCCGCCAGCGGCATTGTCAATTCCTCAGAGGTTTGGGGCGGCGATGCAGGAGATGGCAGCAACGGCCAAGACAATCCTTGGCGATATCACGTGCCTAGCGTTGCTGATACCAATAGCAATCTGTTCCTTTTCAAAGAAGTCGTGTGCGTCTACAGCGGCGCAGTTTGCGTGCCAAACAACGGCAATTTGATCCCTGCTAACGCCAGAGTGCGTTATCAAATCTCATATTTAAATTCGGGTAACACGCCGCAAACCAATGTGGTGCTGCAAGATATTTTGCCTTGCAACACGGGTGCTAACGCTGCAAGCAATATCACCATAGTTAGCGGCTCAATCACCCTGCCCACACCCAACCCGCCGCTGACTGCCGGAGGCAATTGCCCCAACACGCGAAGCACCGTGACTTTCCCCACACTGTCAACTCTAGCTCCCGGCGAGGGCGGTGCGATCAATATGGATGTACAAACCAACACTGGAAATGGCGATACCGTCATCAACACAGCCAAGTTAGCAACAGCGCAAGTGCCCTCAGGCATCTCCTCCAACGCTGTATCAACCGTAGGTAATACTGCTTTCATCACGCTCGATAAAACCACCTCCACGCCCATCACAACGCCGGGCGGCACCGTCACGTATTCCATTCGCGTCACCAACAACGGCACAGCTAATGCGACGAATTTCAGCGTGTATGACGTGTTACCCAGCAATGGCGGTGCGGCCAACCCTGCGACCCGCTTTAGCTATGTTGCCACCAGCAGCATCAGCGCTGTTGCCGCGCCCAGCGTCTTGCCAGCGCCCGTGGTGACCACAACGATACCGCCTAACCTCGCTCCCTACAATACCGCAGCTAACGCTAGCAATACACAGCAAGTGCAGTGGAATTTCGGCGCGGCCATCCTGGCACCTGGCGCGAGTTTTACATTGACGTTTACCGCACAGGTTGGCAATTCCGTGACGGTAAGCAACACGCCGTACAACAACAATGCCGCCATGACGTACGGTGGCGGCTCGACGGGCCGCGCAGATGCGAATAATGTCGCGCCCGTTACGGTCGGTTTATTGGCTAATTTGTCTGCGGTCAAGACCAACTCTGTCACCAGCGTCAACTCAGGTGACACCACAACCTATCTTGTGACGTATCGCAATGATGGCCCCTCCGCTGCCAATGGCGCAAAGGTCTGGGATTCTCCCAGCGCAGGCTTGCAATGCACCAGTGTCACGTGCTTGTCCACATCAGGCTCAGCGAGTTGTCCTACAGGCTTGGCTTTGGGCGTTGCCGTCCCAACAGCCAGCACCTCGTATTTCACGAGTTCGGGGGTAACTCTGCCAAGCTTCCCCGCAAATAGCAGCGTGACGCTATCGGTGGCGTGCAACGTCATCGCCACCGGGCAGCCTTGATTTTGGCCGTCAGGCTTTTGGGCAAATAGCTCGGCTGATAAACTGATGCATACACCCCGCTTCGCAAGAAGCGGGGTATTCGTCATTCTCAAGCATCAAAACAATGGATTTCCCTAAACTCACCGCTGGCAAGCGCTATGCCATGCCGCGCCCTATTTCTAGCTCTGATGCGCTGATGCTCGGCGAATTCGCTACTGCGCAAAAAGCGCGCGGCCACATCACCGCCATCATCTGCGCAGAAGCCCTTGATGCGCGGCGGCTTCAAGATGAGTTGGCGTTTTTTCAGCCTGAGTTGCGCTCTGTGATGTTCCCCGATTGGGAGACGCTGCCCTATGACGCTTTCTCGCCGCACCAAGATCTGATCTCCGAGCGGCTGGCCACGCTCTGGCGCATCTTGCAAAGCAAAGATCGCTCTCACCCAGAGGCTGTTGATGTCGTCTTCATTCCCGCCACCACGGCGCTGTATCGCATCGCGCCGCCCAGCTTCCTCGCGGCCTACACTTTTTCCTTCAAAACCAAGCAAAAGCTAGATGAAGCGAAATTCAAGGCGCAACTGACCCTTGCTGGCTACCACCATGTCACGCAAGTGGTGAGCCCCGGCGAATATGCGGTGCGCGGCGGGCTGATTGATCTGTTTCCCATGGGCAGCCAAGTGCCGTATCGCGTGGATTTGTTTGACGATGAAGTGGATTCCATTCGTACCTTTGACCCAGATACGCAGCGCAGTTTGTATCCCGTGCCCGAAGTGCGCTTGCTGCCCGGCAGAGAGTTTCCGCTGCATGATGATGCACGCAAACAATTTCGCAACCAATGGCGCGAACTGCTTGATGGCGACCCAACCAAAAGCCGCATTTACAAAGATATGGCCAATGGCGTGGCCACGGCGGGTATTGAATATTATTTGCCGCTGTTTTTTGATGCGCTCGCCACGATTTTTGATTATCTAGGCGATGCCACGCTCGTACTCCACAGTGATTTAGAAAGCAGCTTCTCGCGCTTCTGGATCGATGCGAAAGAGCGCCATTCGATGAGCCGAGGCGATCCGGAGCGGCCGCCTTTGCCGCCTGAATCATTGTTTCTTTCGCAAGAGCAGTTCTACGGGTTTTGTAATGGTTTTGAGCAGTTAGCGCTCAAGGATACTGCGCAAGACGCTACTGAATTCATAGCATCTCCGCTTCCGTATCTAGCAAGCCAGCGAGACAGCGAAGAGCCGCTGATCCAGCTTAAAGCGCATTTGCAAACCAGCAAACATCGCGTGCTGATTGCCGCTGAGAGCGAAGGCCGGCGCGAAAGCTTGATGGATTTTCTGCGTGCCAGCCATATTGTGCTGCCGGTGTTTGACAGCTTGGCCGAATTTCTAGCGAGTGATGAGAAAGCGGGCATGGCCGTGGCGCCGCTGGCTGCTGGCTTTGCATGGAATGAAGGCGGCATCGATTTCATCACCGAAACTGAGCTATTTGCTGCGCAAGGCGGCGTGCGCCGCAGGAAAAAGCAAGAGCAAGCCAGCGATGTGGAAGCACTGATCAAAGATCTCTCCGAGCTCAAAGTCGGCGATCCGGTAGTACACACGCAGCATGGCATTGGGCGCTACAAGGGCTTAGTCAATCTCGATGTGGGGCAAAAGAATCCTGATGGCTCGGCAGCGGTGCAAGAGTTTTTGCATTTGCTCTATGCCGACGATGCGGTGCTCTACGTGCCCGTGAGCCAGCTACACAACATTGGCCGCTACACAGGCGTATCCGCCGATGAAGCCCCGCTTCACAAGCTCGGCTCTGGCCAATGGGAAAAAGCGCGGCGTAAAGCCGCTGAGCAAATCCGCGACACCGCTGCCGAGCTGCTCAATATCTACGCCCGCCGCGCCACGCGACAAGGCCATGCGTTTCGCTATTCGCCCGACGATTACGAAGCGTTTACCAAAGCCTTTGGCTTTGAAGAAACGCCTGATCAACGCGCCGCGATTCATGCCACGATTCAAGACATGATCTCGCCCAGGCCAATGGATCGACTGGTCTGCGGCGATGTGGGTTTTGGCAAAACTGAAGTTGCATTGAGAGCAGCCTTCGTCGCCGTCACCGGTGGCAAGCAAGTGGCCATCCTCGCGCCCACAACGCTCTTGGCCGAGCAGCATTTCCACACGCTCACAGATCGCTTCTCTAAATGGCCGATCAAAGTAATGGAGATGAGCCGATTTCGCAGCGCCAAAGAAATCACAGCCGCGCTCAAAGGGATTGCAGATGGAAGCGTGGACATCATCGTTGGCACGCATAAGTTGCTCAGCGAAAAAACAAAGTTCAAAAACCTCGGGCTTTTGGTGATCGATGAGGAGCATCGCTTTGGTGTGCGCCACAAGGAGGCCATGAAAGCCTTTCGCGCTGAAGTAGATGTGCTCACGCTCACGGCAACGCCGATCCCGCGCACGATGGGCATGGCGCTTGAAGGTATCCGCGATCTCTCCGTGATCGCCACTGCGCCGCAGCGGCGCCTGGCTATCAAAACCTTCGTGCGCAACGAAGGCAATGGCGTGATTCGCGAAGCGGTTCTGCGAGAGCTCAAGCGCGGCGGGCAGGTGTATTTCTTGCACAACGATGTGGCTACGATTGAAAACCGTCTTCAAAGGTTGCAAGACATCTTGCCCGAAGCGCGCATTGCAGTGGCGCATGGCCAGATGCCAGAGCGCCAGCTAGAGCGCGTGATGCGCGATTTTGTGGCACAGCGGCATAACATTCTGCTCTGCTCCACGA
>JAYSRZ010000302.1:0-1462 GCA_043720775.1 Variovorax sp.
GCTCAAGCTTTGGCTGGGGCGCAAATAGCGCAGGAACATGGCTGTGGCGGCAAACAAAAAATCATCGAACAGCAATGGCGCTGGCTTGGCGCTGATTGCGGAGCTGCTACCGCCCACTGCGCGGGAGCTGCTCTCGCTACTGGGCGAGGCCGATGCGCTGGCGCTGATGCGGGGATGCCCAGGGCAGAGGCTTCGCGTGCCACGGGCGATGAATGACAAGCATGTGTTGGCGCATACGCTCTCCGGGGCGGCTTATAAGGCGATGGTGCGCCGCTTTGGGGGGCAGGATTTGCATGTGCCCAATTGCAAGGCGGCTTTGCTCAAGATTCGGGATGCGCAGATGGTGAGCGACTATGACGCGGGCTTGACCCCGAATGCGCTTTGCCTGAAATATGGGCTGACGCATCGGGCTGTGCAACGCGCGCTGAATCGGCCTGTGGCTGAAGGCGTTGGATCAAGCAGCGCTTTGAACGCGCTCCAGAGTCGCGGCCAGCTCTCGCTGCTATGAATTTTGATGTTTGGCGAAAAAGTGCTATATTTCTCGAACTGCTGCAAAAAACAGCAGTCGGGTTTGGCGACCTGATGCAGACTCTAGCGACTCCTCTGAGCCGCTGGATACCGATAGGTCTAGCGGCTTTTTCGTTTTGTCACCAAGTTAGGTGGCTCGATGGGAGAGCGCAAGCTCTGCCGGTTTCTCCTAGAGTTGCCCGGTTCGCCAACCCGTCGAGCCACCGCCCGTTTGGCGACGTGTGATGGTTTTTAACCGCAACGATAGGAGTTTGATATGAGTAACAAGTTGACACTGGCCGCACAGGCGGTTCGCAATATGGTGATCGTCATCGACGGTCAGGCCATGACCAATAGCCGATGGGTGGCTGAAGTTTTTGGCAAAAGGCACGATGATGTGCTTAAGGCAATTAGAAATTTGAATAGCTCAGAAGAGTTTAATCTCCGCAATTTTGCGGAGATTAAGTACTTAGACAGCCGAGGCCGCGAGCAAGTGGCTTTTGATATGACCTTCAAAGGCTTTGTCAAGTTGGTGATGGGATTCACTGGCGAGAAAGCCGCCATCTTTCAAGAAGCGTTTATCGAAGAATTCGAGCGCATGCGCAATGAGATCGTCTCGCTTAAGCGTGATCGAGCGATGCTGGAGCTTGAGCAGCAAAAGGCATATTTTGAAAAATATGCCCGCTTTCCAGCCGAGCCATTGACTGATGAGCGACGCATTCTTGTGGTGCAGATGCTCTCTGAGGGGTTCACTATTGCTGATGCAGCCCGGATAAACCGCGTGACTCAAAAGACTGTGCGCATCCTGCGAGATGCCAACCTGCCAGCCGCCGTGAATAAAAACCAAGGCCGCTTGGATTTGGAAGGCGGTGCAGCATGAAGGCCGCAGCTCAAGCTATGGGTGCGGGCAAGGTGGCCAACCCCGACTTTGAGATGCTCGTCGTCCACGAGCAGC
>JAYSRZ010000303.1:0-1461 GCA_043720775.1 Variovorax sp.
GCAGCATTCGAACACAATTTGCACTTGCCACGGTGAGCGCGCGAAAATCTTTTGAACGTCAAACAGGCCGCGAGGATTGGGGTTGCTGCGGCTGCCGATTTTCGCAGCACAGCGTCAAAAAACGCTTGCGTTTTTTATTCGTCATATCAGGCGACAGGTGTCGCCATATCCGCGAGCAGGGTACATGAGGCAGACGCAGCAGCCCCAATCCTCGCGGCCGCTGAATAAAGAACGCAATCTTCCGAACGAAGACACTGCAAAATTCATAGCGCCTTACGCAGTAATACCGGGCGAAAACAGCGAAAAGGCGTAAAAATCAATACGCCACAGGCAGCGGATCCAGCGAGCGCCAGAGATACCACACCGCCACGCTGCGATACGGTGCCCAGCCTTCAGCCACTTCCTTGGCCTCGTTTCTGCTCACCGGCTCGCCAGAAAAATAGCTCTCACTGATCCCGCGCAGCATGCCCACATCATCAAGCGGGAGCACATTTGGGCGCAGCATGTGGAAGATCAAAAACATCTCGGCCGTCCAGCGGCCAATGCCGCGAATAGCCACCAGCTGAGCAATGATGGCCTCATCATCCATCGCCTCCCACTGCTTGATATGCAAAGCGCCGCTGTCAAAATGCAACGCCAAATCCACGAGATATTCAATTTTGCGGGCGGACAGGCCGCAAGCTCGCATATCGTCCATCTTCATCGTGAGCACTTTGGCGGGCAGCAATTTGCCTTTGGACAGTTTGGCAAAGCGATCCCAAATCGTCTGCGCCGCAGCCACGCTGATTTGCTGGCCCACCACGGAGCGAGCCAGAGTGACAAACGGATCGCCTCGGCTTTGCAAACAGGCATCGCCAAACTTGGGGATCAGCTTGCGCATGACCCGATCTTTCTTCATCAGATGCGCGCAGGCCTCCGCCCAATAAGTGGGCTCAGCGATGGAGGGTACTACTGATTTCATAGCACCTCACGCAGATTCTGCAGTCTTAAATGGCCGAAAATGCTTAAAAACTGTGCGCAAATCATACTAGCGCCGCTTCCCAGCTCGTGCCTTGCTGACTGTCTTTCAAAACGATGCCCTGCGCTGCCAAGTCTTTGCGAATTTGATCTGCGAGAGCAAAATTCTTCTGCGCTTTCGCTGCCGCACGTTGAGCGATTTTTGTTTGTATCGCCGCATCATTAAGCGCCGCCCCAGATTGCAAAAAGGCCTTTGGTGAGCCTTGCAAAATGCCGAGCAATCCACCGAGTTGCATGAGCAGCGTGGCCAGCTCAGCTGATTTGCTGCGATTGATCTCGGCTGCCAGATCAAACAATACCGCTACGGCTTCCGGTGTGGCAAAGTCATTGTTCATGGCCGCTTGGAAGCGCGCAGCATATTCATTGGAAAAATCAATGTTTGCGCCCGTGAATACTGCGTGAGGCGCTATTAAATCGAGAGCAGTGTAGAGGCGTTTGAGAGAG
>JAYSRZ010000304.1:0-11977 GCA_043720775.1 Variovorax sp.
AGAGGAGGTGAGGGGGTGGGTGATAGAGGCGGCGTAGATAGTTAAGGCTTGGCTTGCGCTACCGGGCTGAGATGCTTGAGATGAAATTGCACGATCTGCGCAAAAGCTGCATCGCGCAGCTTGGCATCGAAGCCGGGCTTGGGCAGGCCGCCGCGCACTTGGGTTTTAGCGGTTTCTCGGGCGACTGAATCTGGCCAAGGCGACAGCAGATCGAAATGCTCAGCGGGAAGATCGGCCAGTTGCACGCAACTGCGGCAATGCGCGAGCACATGATCCGAATGAAAGCGCGGCACGAGCACTTGATCGTTCTTCGCTGTGACTAGGCCCACAGGAACTCGGATGCGTGCCAAGCTTTCAGCGCTAAAAATCGCCGCAAGTGGCACGGAGAGCGTAACGGCGGCGATGCGAGCATCTGGGCGCACGTCTGGCTGAGCCGCCGAGGGCGTGAGGCCGCCGTGCACTGCTTTTAAATCTGCGGGTAAAAACACTTCCGGCGCAATCTTGGCAGCATTGAAACCAGCAGCCCGCTCTGCTCGCGCTGCACCCGAGAGCGCACCTGCAAAACAAAAGCC
Organism: Variovorax sp.; assembly: GCA_043720775.1. Lineage (GTDB taxonomy): Bacteria > Pseudomonadota > Gammaproteobacteria > Burkholderiales > Burkholderiaceae_C > JANMDU01. The sequence goes on from JAYSRZ010000304.1 coordinate 573, forward strand.
CTCATCGGCCTCTTGCACGCGGTTGCAATGCTGCACCAAATTCAATGTGCGCCATTGCCCGCCCGCCAAGGCCAGCCCAGTTACGCCTCCTGCGGACATGCCATGCACACCCACTTGGGTCAGCTCCAGTTTGGCCGACCACTGCGGATGCTTGGCCAAAGCATCAATCACCTGCGAGGCTTCTCGTGGACGGCTTTGAAATGTGCTGGGTCCTGACTTGGATTTATCTCGAAAATTGTCGCCAGCATGCAGCGGCTGCGCAACAATAAAGCCTGCGCGTGCCAGCGCAGAAGCAAGGCCGTGATCAGACAAGGCGCTACCGCCCGAACCATGTGACAGCACAACGAGGCGATGCGTTTTTGAGAGGGGCGCAGCATTGACAGCCACATTCAATTCAAACGCGCCAAAGCTTGTGGTCTTGCTGACTGCATCGGTTGAATAGACCAGTGTGATGGGCACTGTGCCTGCTTGGATACTGCTCAGGCCGATCTGCGCATTTGCGCTGTGGCACAAAGCGATGTAACTGGCCAAGCCAGCAAGGCTTGCAAGGGTGCGGGAGAGGAATTTCATGAGATAGGGTGTGTTGAGTGAAAAGGTAAAGACTCAGCTTTAGATGAATTGACCAATCAGCTGGTTTAGATAGCGACCGGGTAGCAAGGTGAATACGCCAGCGCCTAGACAAGCACCGAAATACAGGCCAAGCATCGTGTTGCGGTGCGCTGAAATATTGCCTTTGGCCAGATACCAAAACGCACGAAACAGGCCATAAAGCGTGAATGGGACAAGCAGATGAATCCAAGAAAAATGCAACCAAAAAGCGAACTGTGATTTGATGAAAATGGCGGAGATCGCCGTGATCAGCATCATCGTGACCCACGCGTAGCCGAAGGCGCGGTGGAGCCTGGGGAGCTGTTTGCTTTTATGCCGCGCCCAGAGAGCAAAGGGGCCAAGCACGACGGCGCAAAGTGCTGCCGCCAGATGAATAATGATTTGCGGGGAGAGGGAGGAGAGCGTTTGCATGCCACTAATGTGTCGCTTACGGTTTTTCCTGGCTAGCAGTTTGCGATGAAATGCGGATTTTGGGGAGTGAGCTGCATGGGTAAAGGATTTACTGCTCAGACATATTGCTCATTGCTGGCCTGCCTACAATCTGAGCTATGAAGAAATCTCTATGGATCGCGGGTTTGGTGGTGTTGGCGGCTGCGGGTGGCGGGGCTTGGTGGTACACGCAGCGCGATAAGGCCGATGATGTGCAATACCGCAGCGCGAAGATTGAGCGCGGGAATTTGGCGGCGAGTGTGTCGGCCAGCGGCGCTGTGAATCCCGTGACGCAGGTGAGCGTGGGCACGCAGGTCAGTGGGCAGATCAAAGAGCTGTATGTGGATTTCAATTCGGAAGTCAAAGCGGGGCAATTGATTGCGCAGATTGATCCGGAGACGTTTGAATTTCGCGTGAGGCAGGCGATGGCCGATGTGGACGCGGCGCGAGCGCAGGTGTTGACTGCGCAGGCGAATGTGCTGGCATCGAATGCGGCGATTTCGCGCTCGCAGGTGGATGTGCAGGAGGCGCAGCGGGATTTTGAGCGGAAGAAAGATTTGGCTGACAAGCAATTTATTGCGCAAGTGGAGGTGGATCGCGCACGCGCTTTGGTCAACACTTCGGGCGAGAGCTTGAAATCGACGCAGGCGCAATTGGCTGTGACGAATGCGCAGGTGAAATCGGCGCAGGCCAATGTGGCGCAGCGCGAAGCAGCTTTGGCGCAAGCGAAGATTGATTTGCAACGCACGAAGATCACTTCTCCTGTGAACGGCATCGTGATCAAGCGGGCCATAGAGAAGGGGCAAACTGTGGCGGCAAGTTTGCAATCGCCTGAGCTGTTTGTGATTGCACAAAATCTATCCGATATGCAGGTCGATGCGAGCATTGATGAAGCCGATGTGAGCCGCATCCGCACGGGGCAGCGTGCGACGTTTACAGTGGATGCCTTTCCCGGCCAAACCTTTGAGGGCGAGGTGCGCCAAGTGCGCAAGGCTGCGCAGAATGTGGCCAATGTGGTCACTTATGTGGCGGTGGTGGGCTTTACGAATAACGCGGGTCGTTTGCTGCCGGGGATGACGGCAAATGTGCGCGTAGTCACCGAGAGCCGTGAGAACGTATTGAAGATTCCAAATTCTGCGCTGCGCGTTCGCATAGCGGGTGTGGAGCCTGCCAATCAAGGTGCTTCAGCTCCCGCATCACCAAGCTCCGCACCAAAAACTGGGCGTAGCAGCTTTGGCTTTTTCAGCGAAGCGGTGGCGCAACCTGCGGGCGGTGGAGGTATGGCCGCGCAGCGCGAGCGCTTGATCAATGAGCTGCAACTCAATGCGGATCAGCAAGCCAAGTTAGAGGCCATTTCCGTCGAGATGCGCCCAAAATTTATGGCCATGCGCGATATGGATGAGGCCGAGCGCCAAGGCGCACGAGAGAAAATAACTGCTGAGATGCGCAGCAAAATTTCAGCGATGCTCACGCCTGAGCAGAAGAAAAAATACCAAGACATGATTGCCAATGCGCCGCCTTCTGGTGGTGGTAGTCGCCCTGCTGCTTCTCCTGCTCCTTCCACAAGTGTTACTCCTAATTCAGTAGCGCCTCGCGCAAATTCTATGCCGGCGAATAGCCCCAAAGCCTCTCAAAACAGTGCTGCGGGCGCTGTGGGAGGCGTTGCAGCGCCTTCTGCACCAGCTTCGTCACCTGCAGTAATATCCGCACCGTCAACCGGTGCGCCATCAGCAGGTGGTGGAGGCGGTGGCGGCGGGCCTTTGGGTGAATTCCGCAATCGCCTTGTGAGCGAATTACAGTTGAATGGCGATCAGCAGCAAAAGCTTGATGCGTTGTTTACCGAGACGCGTCCCAAATTTGCCGCCATGCGCGATGCCACGCCTGAAGATCGCCCCAAGGTACGCGAGCGCATCATGAGCGAGCTGAGAGCGAAGGTCAATGATCTGCTCACGCCTGAGCAGAAGACAAAATACGCCACCTTGCAAGCTGAGATGGGAAGCCGCACGAGCTCGCGTGGCCGAATCTATCTTTTGAACGAGCAAGGCAAGCCCGTGGCGCACAACGTGCGCCTAGGCATTACCGATGGCACATCCACCGAGCTCATCGTCGCGCCGAATTCGCCGAATTCAGACGTATTCAAAGAAGGCGCAACAGTCATCACGGGCGTGATCGGAGCAGGTGCCGCACCTGCTCCTGGCGCCAGACCTGCCGGCCCACGCATGCCGTTTTGATGCATCAATCGTTAACACGGAAGGATCAGAAACTTAACGAAGACACAGAAAAATCAATCCGTCTTTTTCGTGTCTTCCGTGCAACCTCCGTGCCTTCCGTGTTCTAAAAATTTCACCTAACAACAAACGCAATGCCACTAATAGAAGCGCGCGAGCTCGTCAAAACCTACTCGATGGGCGATCAAACCGTACATGCTCTGCGCGGCGTGTCGCTCGATATTGCCGAGGGTGAATTTGTCGCCATCATGGGCGCATCAGGCTCAGGCAAATCCACCTTGATGAATATCATGGGCTGCTTGGATTTACCCACCAGCGGCATTTACCGTTTGGCTGGCGAGAGCGTGGAAGGCATGCAGGGCGATCAGCTCGCCTCGATTCGCAATCGCCGCATTGGCTTCGTCTTCCAGCAATTCAATCTGCTGCCGCGTACGAGCGCATTAGAAAACGTCGAGCTACCGATGGTGTATGCCGGTATCAAAGGCGAGGAGAGAAAAATCAAAGCCAAAGCTGCGCTCACGCGCGTCGGCTTAGGCGAGCGCATGGATCACACACCCGCCGAGCTCTCAGGTGGCCAGCAGCAGCGCGTAGCGATTGCACGTGCTCTGGTCAATAGTCCGCAATTAATCCTCGCCGACGAGCCCACCGGCGCACTCGACAGCCAAACCAGCGAAGACATCATGAAGCTGCTGACTGAGCTCAATGCGCAGGGCATGACGGTGGTGCTGGTGACGCATGAGCACGATGTAGCTGCGTGGGCGAGAAGGCGCATTGTGTTTCGAGATGGGCAGATGGTGGAGGATATTTTGCAAACCGCTTGATCTCTTGGTTTACCGAGAATTTAGAACACGGAAGTCACAGAAATTTCACGGAAGGCACAGAAGAAATGCCAAAAGATTTTTGTTGGTTTTGCGTTCCTTGCACAATAGCGACTGAAGTTCATTTGCACTTTGAATTTTCAGTGTTTTCCGTGAAGTTTCCGTGCCTTCCGTGTTCATCCTCACCTTAGCTAAAAGAGCCCCTTTGAAAGACATCCAACACTACATGCGCGAAGGCACGCTACGCTTGCCCAGCCTGCCGCCGCTTTCGCTTTACATTCATCTGCCTTGGTGCTTGAAGAAATGCCCCTATTGCGATTTCAATTCGCATGAAATGTCGGGTGGGATGAACCAAGATATTGAGCAGCGATATATCCAAGCCCTGATTGCAGATTTAGAAATGAGCCTGCCGCTCATTTGGGGGCGCACCGTTCACAGCATCTTCATTGGCGGCGGCACACCGAGTTTGTTTTCTCCCCAAAGCATTGATCAGCTTCTCGCTGCTGTGCGCGCCCGCTTGCGCTTGGAAGCTGGCTGCGAGATCACACTGGAAGCCAACCCCGGTACGTTTGAAAAAGATCGTTTCAAAGCCTTCCGACACGCAGGCGTCACGCGCCTGTCCATCGGCGTGCAGAGCTTCAATGATGCGCATCTCAAAGCCCTAGGCCGAGTGCATAACAGTGCTCAGGCCAGCGCCGCTATTGCGGAAGCTGCTATGAATTTTGATTCATTCAATATTGATGTGATGTATGCGCTGCCCGGCCAGACGCTTGCGCAATGCGAGCAAGACATTCAAACGGCACTCAGCTTCAAGCCGCCCCACATCAGCATTTATCACCTCACGATTGAGCCCAACACCTACTTCGCCAAATTCACGCCAAAGAATCTGCCGGTAGATGACGATGCGTATGACATGCTTGATCGCATCAGTGAGCTCACTGCCAGCCAAGGCCTGGAGCGCTACGAAATCTCAGCATTTGCCAAACCCAATAAGCGCAGCGTTCACAACACGAACTACTGGCAATTCGGCGACTATCTCGGCATCGGAGCAGGCGCACACGGCAAGCTCAGTTTCGCGCACCGCGTAATCCGCCAAGTCAAGGCGCGCGATCCCAAGCTCTATATGGAAAAAGCCTTGTCTGCCAAGCCATGGGATTGCATGGTGCAAGAAGCAGAAGTGAGCCGCGCCGATTTGCCTTTTGAATTCATGCTCAACGCCCTGCGATTAACCGGCGGCTTCGCACTCGCGGATTTTTATGATCGCACGGGATTGAGCATCATGGCCATTCAAAAGCAGCTCGATGAAGCCGAAACTAAGGGCTTGATTACGCGCGATTTAACCCATGTGCGCCCCACTGCGCGTGGCCTAGATTTTTTGAGCGACCTTCAAGCCCTGTTCCTCGCGTAGATTACAATCTAGCCCTTCGGAGGTTTGGGTGAGCGGTTTAAACCAGCAGTCTTGAAAACTGCCGGGGATGTGAGTCCCCCGTGAGTTCGAATCTCACAGCCTCCGCCAATTATGATGAAGCCCCACTGCCACGCTGCTGTGGGGCTTTTTTCTTTTCATCGAGTGCAGTCATGGCTATCAAATCCACCATCTATAAAGCCAATATTCAAATCGCAGACATTGATCACAGTTACTACGCGGATCATGCGCTCACCCTAGCGCGGCATCCCAGCGAGACGGATGAACGCATGATGATTCGGTTGGTGGCGTTTGCGCTGCAAGCTTATAAATTGCAGAGCATTTGCAATGGCGATGGCACGCTGGGCTTTGGTGCGGGCATGAGCGACCCTGATGAGGCAGACGTCTTGCTGAAAGATTTCACGGGCGCGATTCGCCTTTGGGTGGAAGTGGGGCAGCCGGAAGACAAGCCGATCATCAAGGCTTGCGGCAAATCTGATGAAGTGCATGTGTATGCGTTTAACCATGCCACGCCAGTTTGGTGGAAGGGCATTCAGACCAAGCTCACACGGCCTCGCAATTTGAGTGTTTATCAAGTGCCCTCTGATGCAGCCAAAGCGCTAGAGGCGCTGGCCGAGCGCAGCATGAATGTGCAGGCGACGATTCAAGAAGGCGTGCTCTCGCTTTCCAGCGAAAAGGGCTCGGTGGATGTGGAGCCGGTTAAGTTGATGTGATGGCTGGGTTGTTGCCGTTCGCCCTGACCCTTCGACAAGCTCAGGACAGGGTGCGCTTCGCGTATCGAAGGGTGTACTGAGGCTTCGACCCTTCGACAGGCTCAGGACAGGCCAAGCTCAGCCCGAACGGATATTTTGTCTGCCGTGGCTAGAGGGTAAACACAGCGCGAATCTCGCCGGTCTGCACGCCACGCGCGTTGACCAAGGGCTGAGGAGCCCATGCTTTCAAAGCCTCGCGCTGCGTAACATCTAGCCAACCCACTTGATCCATCGCCACGACGGCTGCTGCATAAAGCGCAGGCATATTCCCACTGATGACTTTGATGGCAATTGCTTCTTGCCGTGAAATGCTGGCGATGACTTGCACGCCGTCGGCGCCGATTTTGGTGATCCAGTCGCCATGGCCGGCTTGCGTGAAGGCGAGATCGTTGCGGGCTGTGCCGGAGATCATTTCTGGATGCGCGACGAAGGCATCTCGTAGAGGCTCAAAAGCGTCACCTAGTTCACCATCCGCTGCACCACTGGCAAGTCGTGCAAAAGCAAATGCCAAGTTGTGCAACGGCATCGCGTAGTTGGGGGCTGAGCAGCCGTCTGTGCCTGCGATGAGTTGGGATGCATCAACTTTCGTTGCTTGCAACACGCTTCTATAAATCGCTTGTTGCAACGGATGCGATGGCGAGAGATGATCCGCCAAAGGCAGGGCATGCTGCACACAATAGCCCACAAATCCTACATGCTTGCCACTGCAATTGTTATGCCGCTCGTCGAATTGCAAATCTTTGGGCGCAGTTAATCCGCCATAAGAAAACCGCAGCGGCACATGGCATCCGCATTGCAAAGCTTGATACGGCTGGCCAACTTTGCGTAGAATCTCATCGACCTGCGCCACATGCATGTCTTCGCCGTTGTGGCTGGCGCAGAGCAGGGCGGTTTGCTTTTGATCGAAGTCGAAATGTTTCAAACCACCGCTTTGCACAAATGGCAAAGCTTGAAACGGCTTGAGCGTGGAGCGGGTGAAGCTCAGCGCAAGTGGATCGCCTGCGCTGCGCAGCAATTTGCCTTGTGCGTTGACAACTGCGATTGCGCCCGGGTGTACGATCTCTGGCAAGCTGCCTCGGGTGTGTTCGATCAATGGTATGAATTTCATAGCACTCCACGCAGGTTTTATGCCGGCAACATGCCTTTTTTAACAATATATTCCACGACAGTACTCACACCGCTTAAGGTTTTGAGATTCGTCATCACATACGGGCGATTGGCGGATGGCCGCATGCGTTTGGTGTCTGCCTCCATCACAGCAAGATCAGCGCCCACGTGTGGTGCGAGATCGGTTTTGTTGATCACGAAGAGATCACTCTTAGTGATGCCGGGCCCGCCTTTGCGCGGAATTTTCTCTCCAGCGGCTACGTCAATCACGTAAATCGTGAGATCTGAAAGCTCTGGGCTAAATGTCGCAGCCAAATTATCGCCGCCGCTCTCGATGAACACGATATCGGCGTTAGGGAACTGATCGAGCATGCGATCAATTGCTTCCAAGTTGATCGAGGCATCTTCCCGAATGGCGGTGTGTGGGCAGCCACCCGTTTCTACACCCATGATGCGCTCAGCAAGCAATGCGCCGCTCACTGTCAAGATGCGTTGATCTTCCTTGGTGTAAATATCGTTGGTGATCGCCACGAGATCGTATTTATCTCGCATGGCTTTGCAGAGCATCTCAAGCAGCGTCGTCTTGCCAGAGCCTACGGGGCCGCCGATGCCGACGCGCAGAGGCGGGAGATGTTTGGTGCGGTTTTTGATGTGATGTAGGTTTGACATGGTTTGTAAACTTGAGACTTAAAGAAGAGCATCCGGACGCGAAACACGCGAAGCTTACGCGAAAGAAATACCAAAAAAGAAAGAAGAATTTCGAGGTGGTGAGGCATCAAGAGGGTTGATTTTCAAAATTTCAATTTTGTTTTTCTTTTTCGCGCCTTTCGCGTAACTTTAGCGTCTTTCGCGTCCGGAAGTTCGTATTTTTCTATGAGCGAAACAGTCTCGAATACTGAGTCTCATGCTGGGCAGACAAGATCGCCAGCATCGGCGTGAAGGCTTGGCGTTCGCTGTCGGGCAGATGCAGTGCTGTTTCTACTGCCGCAGGAATCTCTGCTGCAAGATGCTGCAAGATGCGCTGGCCAGCGGTTTGCCCAAGTGGCATAGCTTTGATGGCGGCCTGCACCATGTTTTCAGCCCAGCCGAAGGTAAAGGCGAGCGCAATGTCTCGCGTGCTGGCTTGCGTGCGACTCGCCGCGAGCGCAAAAGCGATTGGGTAGGTAGGCACTTGGCTTGCCAACCAATGTGCAGCGTCAATGTCAGGCGATTGCGTTCTCAGCCATTCAATCAGCGAACGCCCCATTTGCTCGGTTTGTAGCCGCAGCTCATGTGTCTCTCGCGTTTGCAACACCCATGCATTGAGCTCTTGCACGCCTTGCGCGTCCGCACGTCGAATCGCAGCAATTGCTTTGCATAGCGCCACTAAATCGCCACGTGCCAAGCTGATATGCAGTTGATCGGTCAACCAAGTTGCTATTGAATCAGGAGCTATATGCGCAGATTCTATGCCGGCTTCCAGCCCTTCCGAGTATGAAAATCCGCCAATCGGCAATGCTGGCGATGCAAGCCAAATGAGTTGCAGCAAACTGCTCGCGGGCAGCGCCGTAGGCTGCGAATCAAAGATGCGACGCATGGATCAAAGCCGCTCAGTGCGAGTGACCGCGGTTGCAATCAGGCCCATGCACATGCGGCTTGGGCGCAGCCACGGCAATGGGAATTGCGCTGAGCTTGGCGCTTGCAGGCGCATGATCATGAGCGTGCTCATGGGTATGTGCATGCCCGCTATGCGAAGAATACGCGCCGTTCTCCGGCTCAAACGATTCAGTCACCTCATTCACAATCAAGTGCATCGCCCGCAGCATCTCAGCGAGCACGTGATCTGGCTCAATCTTCAAATGATCAGGTTTCAATTCAATCGGCACATGCCGGTTACCCAAGTGATAAGCCGCGCGAATCAAATCAAAGGGCGAACCATGTACTGAGCAATGTGTGATGTGCAAGACGGGTTGGCCAGAGGCGATCACGCGCACCAGTGAGCCATCTTCAGCCACCAACACATCGCCACCGCGAACGACCACACCACGCGGCAGAAACACGCCCAATTGCCGCCCTGCCGAATCCATGCAATCAAACCGGCTCTTTTGCCGCACATCCCAATCCAGCTCCACAGTGTGAGCGCGTTTGATGAGCACAGAGGCAAGGCCTGCGCCTTGGGGCATGAGTTTAGAAATGGTGATCATTTAATTCAGGCGATCTCGCCAAAAGTGAGGGCTTCTGTGGGTATTGGCGAAAGCGACAATCCAAATCACATCGCCTCGCTGCATGTAGTTGATCACAAACGGGAAAGACTTTAATCGCTTCTGCCTTAAGCCATTACCGATTGATTTCCAGCTTTCTGGCATGTGCGCAATGGCTGATAGAGCCAACTCGATGTCGCGCGTTAGGCGCTGGCTTAACGATGCATCAATCGCTTGGTAATAAGCCAGAGCTTCATTAATTTCATCAAGCGCAGGCCGAAAATAACCAAACTGACTCATCAGCGGTATTTTGTAAGCACTGCATCCAGTGAGCCAGTGGGCATCTGCCCAGCATCAAATGCGCTGACTCGAACTTTGCTCTCTTGCAGCCAAGCTTGCTCAATGGCTGGTGGCATAGGATCAATCGAGCCTAGCAAAGCTGCAGCAATTTGGTATTGCTGTGCTAGCGGTAACTGCTGGGCTGAGGAAATGATTTCTGCGATAGTCATAAACTGAACTTTAGCTCAAAACAAGAAATAGCGCTGCGCCATCGGCAAGCTGGTTGCGGGCTCGCAGGTGAGAAGCATGCCATCGGCTCTGACTTGGTAGGTTTGCGCGTCGATCTCCATTTTGGGCAAGTAGCTGTTGTGGATCATGTGCTGTTTGCGCACAGTGCGGATGCTTTTTGCTACGGCGATTTGCTTTTGTAGACCGAAGCGTTCGGGAATGCCGTTGTTGATTGCAAGCTGGGGCAAGAAGGTGAGGTTGCTTTTGTGGAGGTTGCGGCCAAAGCTTGCGAACATGGGGCGGTAATGCACGGGCTGGGGCGTGGGGATGCTGGCATTGGGGTCGCCCATCGCAGCGTGCGCAATGGAGCCGCCTTTGATGATGAGCGCAGGCTTGACGCCGAAGAAAGCGGGTTTCCAGATCACAATGTCTGCCCATTTGCCGACTTCTAGGCTGCCTACTTCGTGGCTGATGCCGTGGGCGATTGCTGGGTTGATGGCGTACTTTGCGAGATAGCGCTTGGCGCGCGCGTTGTCGTTGCGCGAAAGGGCTTCGACGGGCTCAGCCCGAACGGATGAAGGGCTTAGCCATCCGCGCTGCTGCTTCATCTTGTGCGCGGTTTGCCAGCAGCGGATGATGACCTCGCCGACTCTGCCCATGGCTTGCGAATCTGAGCTGAACATGCTGATCGCGCCGAGGTCATGCAAGATGTCTTCCGCAGCAATGGTTTCTTTGCGGATGCGGCTCTCGGCGAACGCCAAGTCTTCTGCAATGCTTGGGTCAAGATGATGGCAGACCATGAGCATATCCACGTGTTCATCAAGCGTGTTGATGGTGTAAGGCCGCGTTGGGTTGGTAGAGCTGGGGAGCACATTGGCTTCGCCAACCACTTTCAAAATATCGGGCGCATGGCCGCCGCCTGCGCCTTCGGTATGGAAGCTATGAATCGTGCGGCCTTTGAAGGCGGCGATGGTGTCTTCGACGAAGCCGGATTCATTCAAAGTGTCGGTGTGAATGGCAACCTGCGTGTCGGTCTCCTCCGCAATGTCGAGGCAGTTGGAAATTGCGGCAGGTGTCGTGCCCCAGTCTTCGTGGAGCTTGAGGCCACTCGCACCCGCTGCGATTTGCTCAAGGAGCGGCGCGGGTTGCGATGCATTGCCTTTGCCTAAGAAGCCGATGTTCATTGGGAAGGCATCGGCGGCTTGCAGCATGCGCTCTAAGTGCCAAGGGCCGGGCGTACACGTCGTGGCAAATGTGCCGGTGGCGGGGCCAGTGCCGCCGCCGATCATGGTGGTGATGCCGCTACTCAAGGCCTCTTCGATTTGCTGCGGGCAGATGAAATGGATGTG